>CAZTSS010000007.1:0-15284 GCA_964616765.1 uncultured Candidatus Saccharibacteria bacterium | reverse complement strand
CAAGATGTAAATTGTAGCGATAAATAATTTCCTGTTTTAGCGACTCCAAAAACTGCGGATCTAGCTTGCGGGAATAGAAAACCTCGACTTTTACCGCGGGCTTGGCTTTGGTACCTGCGTCCAAAAACTTAAGCCCCACCTGCCTGCCCTGCCAAAAGTAAGTCTGCCACCTAATGCCCTGCTCACAGTAATTGTCCTGACTGGGAAAATGATCCGGCTTGTGAAAAGTGGCGTCAAAGTTAAAAGGTGGGGTTGGCTCGACAATTATTTCTGAAACTTTATTCACTATCTTATCTTTTCTCCAGAAACAAGATGGAAATGCAGGTGTTTAGAATCCTGAAAGGATCCGCCGTTATTAATAATTTTAAAATTCGTGTTATCCCAACCGTTTTCAAGAATTATTTCCTTAATAAGTTCAAAAATCCTTCTGATGAGGACCATATCCTGTACTTCGGTTAGTGTTTTGACATGCTTCTTGGGCACAACAACAATATGATGCGTCCAGCTCGGTCTGGTATGGTGAAACGCAAGCAATTCATCTGTTTCTCTGACCTTTTTCACTTGTACTTTTCCACTAAACACCATGTCACAATAAAAATCTTCTGTATTAAAAGCCATAAAACCCTGCATTTCTTTGGGAAACAACTCGTCCAGCTTTCTAACAAATTCACCATAATCGTCGTAGACGAAAGCAGATAGTCCCAATGTAATCGCACTGGCTACATTCTTGGGATCGTCGTCCCAGTAAATAGTATCTTGGGGTGCTATTGACAACTTTTCTAGTATTTGACTAAAAAATTCTGGCTTGGATTTTGTAACTCCCAGCTGATATGAGAAAAAGGCTCCGTCAAATTTGTCCGCTAATCCCACAGACTGCATTAAATATTGACCGCGGTACTTTTCGTTATCGGAAACTAAATAACATTTAACGCCTTTTTCTCTCAAATTGGCAACGATTCTTAACAGTTGGGTGTCTATGTCTTTTTCGCTCTCAAACCAATACGCCAAAAATTCATCAACAGTTTTAGTCCAACCCCATTCCTTTAGATAAGAGGGCAAAAGGATTTTTATGTCTTCTTGCCCGGTAGCCACTTTCTTATATTCCGTTCTAAAAAACGGACCGATTTGTTCTAAAGGGATGTTGTAATCCTGGGAATATTTTTCACTGAAGTACTTTTGACGTGGACGAATGACAACCCCATCAACATCAAATAAAACAACTTCCGGCATGGTGGAATAATAACATCCATGATTCATTACGGCAAAAACGAACCAGGCGCCCCGAATCCACAGTCAAACATCAACTGTTTCTTCGACGCGCCTGTCAAACAACCCCGACAGCATTAGATCTTGGAATCGCCCGCTGAAGGAGCGCCGATTGGTGCCTCAATCGGAACCATGTGACCGAGCGAAGCCTCTGGGTAGCGTTGCGTTTCAGTCAACTGGGTTCCGTCATCTGGGCAGTAGTAATGCCCATCGGCACCCCTCTCTCCACGAACATCCTTGCCACAGGTAGGGCAGTTCAAGATTTACCTCCTTTGCCTACCGGTGTCCCGGAAGGCTAGAATGATCGTCACTATCAAGACGAAACTGACCAGCAATACGAACTGCCATGTCCCCATCTCGACCTCCTGAGAGTTAGTGCTTGCTTCGGCGTTTCCGTCCCTTCGTCTCGGGCACCGATCTGACTACGAGAACCCGAACACCAACTTCACTTTCAGAGTCTGAAACGAGGTAATCGAGAGCACGGGCGATAGTAGTCAGACCCTCACCGGCAACGATCATATCCTCGTCTTCGGTACCCCCCGAAAACGCTAGCCTCACAAGCGTGCCGGATGGTTCATGTTCATAGACCGCGCAACCTCGATAGGCGAACTCGCCAACGGGCGATAGAGCTCCCTGCTGAACAACGCCCCTGTTCTGATGGTCTGCGCGAGCTTTCCGGAAGCGATACCGAAGTAATTAGCTCCGGTGACACTCCAGTCAGCCGTCTTCTCGGCAGGATCCGCTACATCTCCGACCGGTAAAGCCGTCATTTCCCAAAAATCGGGACCTTCTGGCGCCCGGATATGGGATGTGAACGCGATCGCAGTACCGTGCAAGCCCATCGACTTGGCCTTCACATACATAGCCAAGAGGGCTTCCTCTCTAGCGCAACCTCTACACATGAGACACACTCCTTTACTGATGGTTGTCAAGATTACCTAGCCGATATGCTAAGTAAGGCTTATTCTACGCCAAAAACGCTGTTTTGTAAAATACTATGGGCTGAATGGTAAAATGGCGACTTAGTCGCCCAACAGCTTTAAAATCTGCGGGAGGTGGGTTTTGCTGTAGTGCCTTGTCTCAATGTCGATTATTTTTCCCAAAGTCGTCTTTTTGCCCTTCCAAAGAGGCTTGTCCCAATCCGCGTCCGGCACCTTTTTATACGCGTCGATAAGTTTTTGACTGACTTCCTGAAACTCGGAAAATACTTTTTCCCAATCCAGCTTTTTTCTTTGCAGGGTTGATGCGTGGTTAAAATCGTCAATCTTTCCCCATTCCGGAGGAGTCTGGCCGTTTTTTATCGCAGCCAGAACCCTTAATTGATAATCCGCCCAACCTGTCAAATGAGCAATAAGATCTTTTAGACTCCAGTCGCCCAACAACTTTTGCTCGCGCTTGGTTTTGTTGACTTTTTGGACGGCATCGATCACGGACATTTTTGCACTGGCTAATTCGGCGGGTTTGTTTGACATATTAAGGCTATTATACTCCAGAATTAAACAATCCTATCAATCAAATCATTACAAAAGCAGGCGTATCTGGCTAAATCGCGCTCAAATCTAGCTGTTGCCTGGGGAGGCACGCCCTGCGCCACATTGTCGGCCATCATAATCAGTGCGCCAAACACCACATCGACTTTGTCTACCCCCAATTCCCCTATCTCCGCTGTTACTTCATTTAAGTTCTTTTGGTAAATTTCCGGATCATCCACAATCTGTTCACCGTCAGCAATAAACCTCTTGTCGATTGCAAAATAAACAGCCAACATGCCTCTTAGCCTTTCAATATCCACCGTGTTTGAAACAATACCCCTAAGCTCCTTAATGGAAGACTCCGCTAAGAAGCGAGGCTCCGCGGATGTTTCTCCTGTCAACCAGTTAATAAAGGAGGACTTTAGTGCCAAGTGATCGTCATAACCCCTGATTCCCAACAACGCCATGTCCGCATCAGTTAGCACAGGATAATACTGGTCGCCAATTCGCTTAGGTAAAACTATCTTTTCAATGTCGTGGAGATACGCCGCTACCTGGGCTGTTTTTAACACTTTTGTAAACTCGTCAGCTGGCAGGTCAAAAATCACACCAATCTTTTCTTGAACCTGCGGACTAAATGCCGGAAACAAAAAACCCTCATAATGACTTTTTACATACGGAGATTCCAACAGGCTTGCAGAAAAAGCCCCGATAACATAGGAGGCGTGTTTTAGATGCTCTTCAACCGTAAACTCGTGGTGCTTGTGGCCTTGGAAAGTAGCGGTTGAAGTTCCTCCCGCACCTGTGTCAGCTAGGACTCCTCCAAGCCGGGCGGTAATGCGGTCAGTTTCCCAACTTTGTAACCTTTCTGCCAGATCGGCAACCTCCTGGGGCAATTTATCATGATCGTACTGCAGTTCTACTCTTGAGGCTTTGAAACCGTCGGTTAGTGTCGCCATGCTGGAATAATAGCCCAATAGCGATAACTTGTCATTAATGCTAATATGTTGCTGTGCCAGGCTATCCTGTAAAACCTTACAATCCAATTTTCCCCAAGCTATTTGAAGACGAAAAAGCGCGACTTCAAAATAAGTTAGGACAGGCTGTAGAAATCGAGCACTTTGGGAGTACGGCAGTACCCGGTCTGGCAGGCAAAGGTTTTATTGACATTTATGTGATTACCGACAAAGAGAAGATGGAAGAGGTATCTCTAACGCTTCAAGAAATGGGTTATGTCAGAAAAGACAACGCCGGTGAAGCGGGTGAGCGGATTTTTCATCAACTAGAGTTGCCGGACCCTATTGATGGTCAAAGAACCTACCATGTTCATGTTACCTACAGGGGGAATAGAAACTTTGAAGACTGTATGCTGTTTAGAGATTATCTACGGACTCAGCCGGAAGACGCAAAAAGATACGAGGAAGTCAAAAGGAGGGTGGATGTTGCTACAAGGGATGTTGTGGAGAAATCGGAAGTCAAGCGCCTGTATAACGAAATCAAAGGTCCAGTCGTAAAAGATATACTAGAAAAAGCAAGGAAGCTTAGTACAAAATGAAACTCCATTCCGCTGTGTTTTATTCAAAAGATCTGGCGCCGTTAAAAGAGCTGTATGTGGACTTTTTGGGCGCGACTGTAGAACGCGAAACGGCAGGAAAGTTTATCTCATTTATGTTTGAAAACGGCGTTCGGTTGGGTATTAAGGTAGGCGACAAGGAGCGGGAAGTTGGCGGTCACGGCACGATTTTTGTGGAAGTCGTAGGCATTGAAACCTGGTATCAAAAAGCGGTGGAAACAAAGAGGACTATTTACAAACCGCTTACAATCCAGCCATGGGCAAAGTCGTTTAGTATTTTGGACTCGGACGGGAATAAAGTAGAGTTTTTGGAAGAATGCAAGTCAAGTTGGCGTAGCCAAGCCAAGGAATTTACTCGCGTTGAGTAATAACAACAAAACCATCCTCAACATTCCTCCAATTAAGGTTGACAAAGAAACCAATTTGTATTAGGGTCAGTTTATGAAGAACAAATCAGATGCAAAAACACGCCTAAAAGAATTGGACCGCATTATAGAGGTCACAAAAGAAAACACCAGATTAATGCGTGAAACCCGTCTATCTTTGCAAAAACTCGAGGAACAACACGGAAATTTGGCAAACAATGTTGCTGACACCGTAGAGGATGCCGTTTTTTACAATCTTGAAGCCAAAAAGAGTTTGGGGGGAATAAAATTCGATAGCGTCATCAGGCACGCAAAAGATTTGAGGGGAAAAGAATACGATGTCGTAATGCAAAATGGAGAAAATGTTGCGGTTGTAGAGGTTAAACACAAAGTCCATGTCAACGATATTAATAAGCTAATTACTGACACTTTGCCTAAATTTAGAGAGGGTTACTCGGCAGATCTTAAAGGCGTTAATGTTTTTGGAGCGATTGCCGGCATGTCGTTTCCGCCTGATTTTATCCAAAAAGCTCAAGAGGCGGGACTATTTGTGCTGACTCAAAACGGCAAAAACATAAAACTTGGAAATTCGCGGGGGTTTAAACCTAAAGCGTTTTAATAGCACATGCGATTGGGATTCAGTAACCGTTCGGCTTTTAATTCCCAACAATCAACAGTTCCTCCTCCGCGCGGGTGACGGCGGTGTAAAGCCAACGACGCCAGTCCTCCTCCGTGTCGCGGGAAAAGCGCTCCTCAAACACCACTACCTTTTTTGCCTGACTCCCCTGCGCTTTGTGAACTGTAAGCGCGTACCCAAAGTCAAACAAATCCAAATCCTTAGTTTTTGTGTAACCCAAAATATTATTTAGCGTTTTTTGCGCGCCAAACTGCTCCGCAGAAACATGACCGGTGTACAGCTGCTTGCCCTCGGCTGAATCCAGCGCAACTTCCAGCTTGTACCTATCACCCACCAGCTTTTTGATTCCCTTAATGTAGCCCAACATGCCGTTGTAAATTTCCTTTTCCCGATTGTTGCGCAGGCAAATCACGCGGTCATTGGGCCGAGGTTCCGGCGTTTCAAAACCCAAAGCGGTTCTTATAGCCATATTTAGCCTAACCCGCGTTGAATTATACCCACATAAAATTAGCTGATCAGCGGAAAAGTTACAAAAAATATTTTCCAGCATGACGGACGCATCAGCCGGCGTTGCTTTAAACACGCGTCCGCCGTAGTCACCGTGGCCAATAAACCCCGTCTCTCTAGCCATAACGGAAAGCTTAATAATCGGATTGTTTTCTGCCTGCCGGTGAATTTTCTCTAACCGCAGTTCGGGATTTTGCATCAAGTTAAAACTGCCCGACACCGGCGGAAGCTGACCGTGGTCGCCCACCGCTATAATTGGTATGCCGTACGACAGCAAATCACGCCAGATGTCCCCGTCAACCATGCTTGCTTCGTCTACAATTAGTAAATCCGGCTCAGCATCCAAAACTTCCCGCTTTTTCCAGCCAATTATCGCCCCAAACTCATTTGTTATCGCCTTATAAATTAGCGAATGAATCGTCCTGACCTCGTCGCCAAATTTTAACGCGTCGTGCTCGCCGAGCTTGCGTTTAAGCGTTTGCACCGCCTTACCAGTATAAGAACAAAACGCCACTTTTAGCTTTTTGCGCTCTTTTTTGAGCTCCGCGCGGATATATGCGAGTAGCGTAGTTTTTCCCGTGCCGGCATAGCCACCCAGCGTAATGTACTGCCGGTGGTTTTTGGCCATAAACCAATCCATCAGCAGTTTCCGGGCCAGGTCCTGATCGGGGGAGAGTTCTAAAATCATGTCGACATTATAATACGACGGGTTTGATGTTGCAGAATTAATTAGTCAGCAAGAAAACTTGTGGTTGCAGACTAAAATCTGTATTGACTTTTGGACAAATCTTGTTAGGATGACTTGCATACTCCTGAGCAATTATGTTTACACCAAAAACTGACAAGATAAAGGTGCTTGCTAATTTACACCCCGATGTAATAGCAAAACTTGAAACCATGTTTGCCCAACCTACTGCAGTTTATATTGACTACGCTAATGTAAGACCTTGGAGCCTTAAATTAAAATGGCATATAGATATAAAAAGACTAAAACAGTTTTTGGATTCTTTTAGCACTATAACATCCGTAAATCTTTACACCGGATATTTAAAAGGGGACGCCGATTCTGAAAAAGAAATTAAAGAGGCTACAAGTTATAGGTATTGTGTAAGGACAAAACCGATAAAAATCATGAAGCTGTACATAGACACTTCTAGCATTAAGCCCTCCTCCAGATCGTTGTTGAAACAGTTTGTTCGAACATCGTTGCTACGAAAGTTTGATTCAAACACGATTAGGTATCTAAATGGAGTCTTACATAAGTTAAATCTGCGGGGAGAAACTCATATTGAGGAGAGGAAATGTAATTTTGATGTGGAAATTTCTTCCGACATGCTCCTTGACGACCGAGACGGTAAAAACCAAACATTTGCCTTATGGAGTGGGGATAGTGACTTCTCCGACACAATAATCCGTCTCCTATCCTTAGGAAATAAGGTGTATCTGTTTGCAACTGCAGGGCGTATTGCTAAGGAATTAGACGGATTAAAAACAAAAGGATTGGAAATATTTGACATTTACGACTTAAAAGATTTTATCTGCTGGACTAAAGAAATGTCTGTAAATGCACGAAGGACCCCTTAAAGGGGCCCTCCAGCCGACGAATCCATGATCTTTCGATCGGAGATATAGTAGCAAACCTAGGAATTAAAATCAAGCAAGCTTAATAAGGTCTTTCTTTGGCAAACTCCGATGATGAATCACTTTACCCAATCCTAATTTAAGTCCACGGGACTTCATTTCCGCAACAATAAAATCGTCCAGCAAAGTCCGATACTCCTGCGTATCCGCCAAATCAAAAACTTTAATCAATTCTGGCGCCTCTTTCTGCAAATAGTCGTACAACCGTTCCTTAATTTTTGGACTTAGATTTATATGCTCAAACCAAACCTCGTTAACACCTACTTCCTGCAATTTGTCCAGCAACTGTCTAATAACAGTTTTGTCCGACAAAAAATGAGGCAACATCGGGCCGACAAACGCGTAGGTGGAAATTCCAAGATCGTGCAGGGTGGTTAACGCTTTTAACCGCGCGCTAATTGGCGGGGCGGAAACTTCCAAAAAGGCAGATATTTTGTCGTCCAAAGAAGTTATAGTAAAGCCCACAGAAACCCGAGCCAGCTTTTTTAACACATCGGCATCGTCCACCACCAAAGGCGACTTTGTCTGCACGGAAACCAAGCCCTGATAGCCAAAATCCGCCAAAACTCGCAAACACTTGCGGGTCAGGCGGTACTTTGCCTCCAACCCCACATACGGATCCGTCACCGAGCTAAAAAACACGGCGCCAAAATCCTTGGTATTACGGCGTTTCTCCAGGGCGGTAAGCTCGCGGGCCAAAACTTCCGGCGCGTTTAGTTTGACATCTAAATACGAACCCCACTCCTCAGTTGGATGCTTCCATCTGGCAATTTGCGCCGCGTAACAATACATACAACCAAATAAACAACCGTTGTAAGGATTTATCACCCAATCCGACGCGGGCAAGCCGGACTTGGTAAACACCGATTTTGCTTGGGTTTCGTTGACGGTTGGGGTCATATTAAGAGCTGGCACTGGAATACTTTTTTAGGGCAAAGTTCCAAAATAAGTTGGACGACTTTAAAAATACAACTGCCAAAACAAAGGAAGCCGGCAACCACCAAATCTGCAAGTCTCCCAATAGAACAGACGATGGAAAACTAACCATGAAGGCTATTGGTAGTACTGTCATGAATATAATCTTCCACGCACCCGAAAAAACGCTATGAGGATTTTTTGCCATGAATAAAGTACTTTCCGCCAGCGAAGGTAGCGGTGTAGCATTTATAAACCACATGGATAATGTGGAAATCACCATGCCAACGGAATAACCCATTACTAAACCACAAATTAACATAAATAAAAACACAGGCAATCTTACGATATCGAAAACTAATCCTCCGCGGGTAAAACCAACATAAACCGTTACCATACCTGCCAAAATACTGGGAAGCATGGCAAAATAAGGACGCCACAGTGACACCGCAAACTGTGAATTTAACGGCTTCATTAGTACTAAGTCCAACCCACCTTCAGATATTACACTTGGCAATTTACGCAAATTAAAGATGAAAGATACACCAAGCAAAGTTTCGAAAAACAACATGTTAACCCCCAACAGCACCAGCAGTTCATAATAACCCCAGCCTGCTATTTCCGGAATATTCCAATAAATAATTCTTATACTAAGAATTGTCACAGCAAAATAAGCGATTTCCACAAAAATTTCCAATAAAAAAGAAAAACGGTATTCTGTCTCCAAAGATAAGGCAAACTTCACAAGCTTCCAGTATATTTTTAGATGTTTAGTAAGACTAGTTGCCATAAGCACCGTACTTTCTTAAACCCAACTTCCAAAGCAGTCTTCCAAAGAGATAAAAAAACACTATCCACGCCAATAATTGTAAAAACTCGGTCATAAAATAACTAGCTGAAACTGAACCCTGCATAACTTTAATTGGGAAGAAAAAAACGAACCTAAAGGGCAGAAAAGTAAAAAGCCATCTTATATTTTCGGGCACTAAATCCAATGGAAAGTTCATACCACCAAAAACTAACATTGCTATGGTCTTTAGGTGACTTAACGACCACACATCGTCAAACCAAAAAGAAGCGTAACTCAAGGCTAAATCTATAGAAAAATGAAGAATATAGGCAAAGAAACACACGAAAAGTGTTAATGGGATAAAAACGAGGTTGAATTTAATCCCGAATTGATTCGCAAAAAACCATCCCACAAGCACAAATATCGGGAGTCTGATAAAAACCTGTATAAATCTGGTACCTGTCTGTTGAATTAGGACTTTAAGACTTAGACTGTAGGGCTTCATTAATTCACCCGAAATCCGTCCGTCTTTAATCTGCTTGGGTAAGTGATCCGAAACAAAAATGTCCGTAAAGCCCCCAATTAAAGGAACCAAAATGTAGTAGGAAATTATCCCACTCAAATCATAATCACCAACTTGACCATATGTCCTAAATATAGCCATCCATAAAAATAATTGGGCGAACAAGTAAACCAAACCAACTAAAACCCATGTAAATAACGCTCCTCGATATTCCAGACCGGTAGCGAGATGGGACTTGAATAAAACCCAATACTTTCTCATAACCACCTTACGCCACATCCTTGCCGGAAAACACCTCGCGGATAACATCTTCGATTTTTGGCTCTTCGACGGTAATATCGCTCACCTGCAAAGTCTGCATGGCTTTTGTCGACTGGTCGATAATGTCCTCCCGTTTAATTTTTAGGACTACTTTTGGATAACTATACTCCACAACCTCACCGATTTCTTCCAACTGATTCACATCAACCGGTTTGTCCAAAGCTATGGTTAATAGTTTATGATTAGCAACCTTGTGAATTAACTCGTCCAATCCATTATCAAAAACTAACTTCCCTTTGTCTATAAGAATAACGCGCTTGCATAGTTCCTTAACATCGTCCATATAATGACTTGTCAAAATAATGGTTGCTTGATATTTTTGGTTATACTCTTTTATAAATTGCCGGAGTTTCTTTTGCATAATGACATCCAACCCAATCGTCGGCTCGTCCAAAAACAACACTTTTGGTGAGTGAATGACGCCCGCGATCAACTCCATCTTCATACGCTCGCCTAAGGAAAGCTTACGGACTTGGACTTTTAACAGGTTTTTGACTTCCAACATATCGGTAAGTTCGGAGAGCGTTTCCTGATATTGCTTGGTGGGTACTTCGTAAATTTCTTTATTTAGGTTAAAGGTTTCAATTGCAGGCAAATCCCACCAAAGCTGGTTCTTTTGACCCATGATTATTGAAATTTGTTTTAAAAAGTTGGTTTTTCTGTCAAACGGCTTGTAACCCAAAACGGTAACTTCCCCGTCTGACGGGTATAAAAGCCCAGACAGGCATTTAAGAGTAGTGGTTTTACCCGCACCATTTGGACCTATAAAACCCACCAATTCGCCCTCATGTAGGCTAAAAGTAATGTCATCAACAGCTTTTACATCGGTGTATTTTCTGGAAAACAGAGCTTTTAGCGAGCCTGCAACCCCCTCCTCTTTCTGGTGGACTTTATAGTACTTTTTTAGATTTTTGACTTCTACCACGGACATTATCGTCCAATTATATACTATTTTGTGCTAGACTATTTTGGTGATTAGAAAAGCTGACCAAACCGACCTTGACCAAATATGGCAACTACACGCGGACTATATTTTGGATGTTAGCCGCGTGGCAGAGCCAAAGTATGGAGTAGAAGTCCAATCGCGGGGGTTTATTGTGTCGGAAAGTACTAAGGTCGACATTGCCAAACGCATCGATAACTCCGTAATTTTTAATGTCTACGAGGAAAACGGTCGGATTTTGGGTCTGATTGACATAAACAGAGAAATTTACTTTCCGGAGGAGGCGGGGAATATTATTTGGACATCTAACGAGCTAAAAAACTCCTATTTTCACCGCAACGATAGCATCGTTTTACATTACATAGCGGTAGACAAAGGTTCTAAGGGCAAGGGAATTTCCAATAAGCTTTTTATCAACGCAGTAAACCAACTTGAAGCAACAGGCTTTAAAGATTTGTTTTCTATTGTAACTACCGGGCCTTTGACTAACTGCCCATCAATTATTTGGCACACAAAAATGAGTTTTGACAGAGCTTGCGTAACCATGCCGATTGATTTATTTGGATTGAAAGATTACACGAGTTTGCTGTTTCACAGAAAAATCTAACTAAAAACCTCCATCCCAAGTTCTATATAGTCACCGGCCACAAGTTCTTTTGCCAAGATTTTAATTGCTAAATAATTCATGACGCTTTCTTCTATAACCCGCGCCATGGGGCGAGCGCCCCATTCTGGGCTAAACCCGCGCTTAAGTAGCTCGTCCAACAGCGCTGGCTTAAAGGTAAGTTTAATACCCTTCTCATCCGCCATTTTCCTAACTCCAACCAGCATGATGTCGGCAATTTTCCTGACCGAGTCGTAAGACAGAGGTTTGTATACAATAATGCCATTAAACCGGTTTAAAAACTCCGGTGCAAACTTTTCCCGCACATCCCGCATGGCGACTTCCTTCATTTCCTCAAAGGTGCCGTTTCTCCCAAACACCTCCTGAATGGACCGTGTTCCAACATTACTTGTGGCAATAATAATGGTATTTGTAAAATCCACCGTTACGCCGGACGAATCCGTCAACCGCCCGTCGTCCAACACCTGCAAAAACGCCAGCAAAATGTTTTGGTGGGCTTTTTCTATCTCGTCAAGCAAAATTAGCGCAAACGGCTGATTTCTCACCGCCTCCGTTAACACACCTTTGGTAGACCCATTTGGCGCACCAATCAGCCGGTCAATACTGTCAATCTGCTGATACTCGCTCATATCTAACCGAATCATCAGCTTTTCGTCGCCAAAATAACACCGCGCCAAAGTTTTTGCTGTTTCCGTCTTCCCCACGCCCGTTGTCCCCACAAATAAAAAGCTGGCCATGGGTTTTTTGTCGTTTCTAATGCCCGCCCGCGCCCGCTTAAGCGCCGAACCTATCATGTTTATGGCGTCGTCCTGGCCGATAACCCGCTTTTTCATTTCCGTCTCTATGTTTAACAACTTTTGTGATTCGTCCGACGACACCGCCGAAACCGGAATATGCGTAATTTCCGAAAGCACTTGCAAAACCAGCTCAATGTTGACGAACTTTACGGACTTGGCGACTTGAGAAACGCACCTATTTAATATTTCTACCGCTTTGTCCGGAAAAACCCGTTGGTGAATCAGCTTGTCGCCCATTTCTACAATTTTTGTAAGAGCGACAAATGAGGTTTTGACTTTAAACTGCTGTTCCAAGATTTCCGCTTTGACTTTGATGATTTCCAGGGTCTCCTCTTTGGACGACGGGGGGATTTCTACAATCTGAAACAGCTGGGCAAACGATCCGTTAGGCTCAATATACTTGCGGTAATTCTCAATATTCGTGGCGCCGATAAACTGCAACCTCCCATCCGCCAAATAATTTGTTAGAACGGTATAGGCAGAGCTGGTTTTGGTGTCCTCCGCCGCGGAACCGGCAATCAGTGTGTGAATGTCGTCCACAAAAATAATAACATCACCCGCACCCAACGCATCCTCTACCGCTTTTTTAAGCTTATCAGCCACATCGCCCGAGCTTTTTGTCCCCGCCAACACCTTGCCAACCTCTAAACTTACAATCCGTTTAAATTTTAGCTGATCAAACTCCGTGCCCCTGATAACACTCCAGGCTATACCCTTAACAATGCCGGTTTTACCCGAGCCCGGCGCGCCTACAATTAACACATTCCTATTGGACCCGCCAAGCAAGTCCGCCACGCGTTTTATCTCTTCTTTGCGCCAATAAGTCTTTTCTACCAAGCCTTTTTTGACCAACTGGGTAAAATCCGTGGACACCGCGTCCAGATCTGGCGTCACTCTGCCCGTAAGCCCCTTGCCGATACCGCCCATCACCGGAAGTTTGTAATAATCCTGCCAAACATGCGCCTGCTCCCGCTCATCCCGCCGTTCAATTAGCCACTTTGCGCAACCCTCAAAGTCGCTAAACACCAAATTGTACTTTGCTAAAAAGCGTTCTAAATTGGGCAGACTAGCTAATACGGCTAAAAACAACTGCTCCGGCTCGATAAATATGTTTTCAAACTTGCCCCAATAGTTTTTGGCTTCTAGTTCCCAATTTTGGATGTTTTTTACGCAATCTTCATACGAGTATAGTTTTGCCAGTTCGACAGGGAAATCTGTGGTGTTTAGCTCCAACCGCGTGAAAAAGTCCTTAAGATCAACCGATAGAATAAAGTCCCGCAGTTCCAAATTCCCTCTGATCTTAATATTTTGGACGACATCGGCAACCGCTGGCCGGAATTCCCCCGCCTTGGCGGGCTTATTTTTAGTGTAGTTCCACCAAAGAGCAAAAAATATCAGCGTGCCTAAAATCGCCCACAACTTAAATTCATAAAAAACCAAAACCAGCGCGAAATACCAAAGCAACGGCGATAAAACCACCAAAATCCCTAACAGCACTAGCACTGACAAACCATACCAAATAGCCAACAGCCTAAATACCAGGCCGATAACGCGTCCTGCTTTTGTGTAATCACCGTAAAGAGGCGTTAGGATGAGTCGCAGATGTAAAGTAAACGAGGTTTCGTAGTTAGCCAGTGCTAACATCCGCCTGCCCACCGTAAAAAGTCTTCTTGGGGCGCCTAAAAAAACAAAATCGATAAACCGCGTTAGCTGTTGCGGACGGACAGGAAAAACCATGCCTTAAGAATAGCAGAAATCTCCTGTGGATTACACCTAAGTGCAGAAACAGCAAACAGAAAACGGCCTGTAATACAACGGGCAGTATGCCCAGCATCGGAAACACCCCCACCACCCGGCCGACAATATCCTGTGGTTTAACCAAATATCTATCGCGATATCTGTTGGCGTCACCTTGGGTAACAAAACCATCCGCTTGAACTTCCACCACCCGGTGAGCGGTAATTCTTTTGTTTTCGGCGTCGTTGAACACAAGCACCGTCCCCGGACCTACCTGATCGCTAGGGATAACCTTAGAAAACACAATTGAACCGGTAGGAATAAGCGATTCCATTGATCCGGTGATGACATAAAACATCCTCGCGTTTGTTTGAACTGCATAGTAAACCGCCCCCGCTAAAATAACTAATAGCGGTAAAAGCTTTACAAATATTTTAAACATAGAGATTTAAAAATCGTTCCCTTAACTAACCCATCAAAATCCACAGCCATTAGGCAGAACAAAGCGGGCAGGACCGGTAATACAAATTGACGACTTTGCAAACCGGCAAGTTTCAGACCAGGAAACTTTACGCTTTGCGCCTGCTAAATCCCAACCGAGTCAAACATGTAATCAAAGGTTCCTACTGCGCCCATTTTGGAGTTGGAAATATTCCCTGCGGAAAATCTCATGATTAAGCTCTTGGTCGCTCCTGCTTCCAACTGGCCGAAACTAAAACCCGTACTCTTCCACGCTGTAAACGCCTTCTTCCCGTAAGACACCCCCTGCTCGCCTTCATCTACCACACCGTCGGCATCCGCATCATTCCAGTCATACGGCTCCATGTACAGAATTTCTCTAAGCGTTGCCGGATCGTTAACTGTCTCATAATCCATGTTGGAAGTAAGCGTTACCGGCTGTGTCCCATTGTTATAAATCTTAATCAAATAGTCAGAAAACCATTGCGGTGAGATATTATCGTAGGAAGGCACCGGTTTTGTATCCACAAGATTTAACGCATCGGTACCACCAGCCAAGTTGTCCAGCAGTTTTAAATCCGCACTACCTATGCTAAATCTGGAACCTGCAAACTTTGACTGATCAGTAAAAGACGCGTACGCCACACCCATAAGTCCAACCGCCACCACAAGCAAAGACCCAAGTCCGATTGTAGATTTTCTAATTGTCATAA
>CAZTSS010000006.1:0-15711 GCA_964616765.1 uncultured Candidatus Saccharibacteria bacterium | reverse complement strand
AACAGTTTAGCCAGCTCGCTGGGGACTTCCCACCATTGTTCGTAAAATTGGGCAATATACTCGTATAGTTTTTGACTTTTTTGGGTGTTGACCAAATCCACCTGCGGGACATAATACGGCCGGCAATTTACCACTTGTTCACCTTCATCCAATTGTACTTGGCCAGCCAAAAGTTTAAGCAGCGTGCTTTTTCCTGCCCCATTAGCCCCCACAATTGCCACTTTGTCGCCCTCTTTAAGGGTAAGTTTGACATCAGTAAAAAGGTAGTCCTCGGTTGGATACCTAAACGACGCGTTATTAAGCTGTAGCAGAACCTTATTTGATTCCATGACTTGGTTATTTTAGATGATTACGCGGTTTTTTGCACACGCGTACGCTATGTGTTTTAGTAGCTCGTGTTTAATCCCTGGATTGGTTGAAAGTTCATCGATGCTACAGTGCGTGACTTTTCCGATATCGCTACCATACGGGCGACAGACATCGATTTCTTTTCCGACAAAGAATAAAATATAGCCGATCTTTGGGTATTTATTTACAAATGCTTGGGGAGCGCTATTGTTCTGAAAGATTTTGTAGAACCCGCAGTATCTATAATCGGTTAGCTCGATCCCGCCTTCTTCCAGAACTTCTCTTTTTAATGCATCTTCGGGAGCTTCTCCTGGCTCAATATGTCCGCCTAAAGGCTCATTATTCATCAATGCGATTTTTCCATCTGAAGCAAAACAAACGCATGCGACCCCGGTAATACAGGCAGTTGGTCTGTGTTGTTGAGCTGAATCAAAATAGGCCTCGTATCTTGAATGCCCCCAATTCCCTTTGTCGACCAACTCTAGTTGTTCAGAATGTTTCAGATCCATGATTTAGGTATAAATTGGTTTATGTTATTTTGGACTTCGCCGACTATATGGTTGATGGTGGGGTTCCACCGGTCTATGAAGGCATGCTCTATGAAATCAAGGGTTTCTTTGGTTTGTTCTTGGTCCATGTCATCTTTTTCCGGAAGTTGAGAGGTAAAAACCCGCAAAAAGTTAATGTAGCCCTCTTTTGTTGTTATGTCGGTTTCCGTAACATCCCCGATAAGCTGGTCGACATTATTTTTTACTTCGGAATAGGGTTTAGCAAAAATTTCTGCCAAAAGTTGCGAGGTTTTTGAAGTGTCTATAGCCTTGTAACATTTAGCAACCTCTTTTACAAATTCCGGCTGGGTATCTAAAAGGTAAAAATCCAAGCCGGCCCAAAGGTAATTATGTAGTCTGGGACCCTGCGCAACTTCAACATCAAGCCCGGAGGATTTTACTATCATTTCGCCAATTCTTTTCTTGAGCAACATATTATCTCCAATTAGCCAACCGTCAATATCGCGATTAAACCTGTCTGCACCATACTTTACCGAATGGGTCATCATAGCAAGCCCCAAGTCTGCAGATTTAGGGGCGTTTTTGACAAGATAGGCATAAACTTTATCTGGACTTTCATGAATCTCGTCAAAACTAAATGCTGAATCTTTAATAAAAGGAACTATGTCCGGCAAATGACATCCCGCAACGATTAACGGATTTAATCTCCCGAGGACTTGTTTGGCAATGTAGTTGTGGCCTATTAGGTTCACTGCGAGTAGCCTTTTGCCTGCAACATAAAAGCTTTTGCGTAATAGCCATCTTTACTTAATAAGTCCTCGTGACTTCCATCCTCGACGATCACGCCGTGGTCTAGTACAACAATTCTGTCCGCGTTTCTTACTGTTGAGAATCTGTGGGATATGATAATCACAGTCTTATCTCTAAAAAAGTCGTAAATACGATTGAAGATATTATATTCAGATACAGCGTCAATCGAGGCAGTAGGTTCGTCAAAAATCACCAACGGCGCGTTACGGTAAAAAAATCTTGCGATAGCTAGTTTTTGCCACTGACCTGTTGAGGGTCTTACCCCGCCCTTAAATTTTTCACTAAGAACCTGGTCATATTTAGCAGGTAGCTCGTCGATAAACTCCGTTGCGTCGGCGCTCTGAGCTGCCAAATGCAAAGCAATCTCGTCCACGGGTTCTTCCGATCTCCCTATTATTATGCTTTCTTTTGCAGTAAGCTGAGGGTAGGTGTTGTATTCTTGGAAGAGTATGCCGGAGTTCCTATACCACGAGTCGATTTTAAGGTCTTTTAAATTATATTTATTGACTAAAATTGAGCCACTCGTTGGAAGATATATTCTGCATAAAAGTTTTACCAAAGTAGTTTTGCCTGCCCCGTTATGGCCTACAATGGCAATTTTCTCCCCGCTTTTAATTGATAATGTAATATTGTTAAAAACCTGTTTTTCAGTATTTGGGTAGCTAAAAGACATATTTTTAATCTGTATTTCGGGACCTTTATCGAGTTTAGGCATCTCGATCGCCCCATCCTCAAAGGCAGGCGCGGTATGAAATAGAAAATAGACGTCCCTAACTCTAACCGAGGTTTCCATTATATTGTTGTAAGTTTTGATTGCCATCTGGTAGCTGAGTGACAACCTGTTAATGACGGAAATTCTGAAAGTGGTATCCCCAACTGTTATGACGTTATTTAGAAGGTCTTTAAAAACAACAAAGTAACCAGCGTATACGGCAAGGTCATTAAATATTCTGGATAAAGCGCTGCCGAACTTCCAACTTTTATATATGGTTACTCGTTGTTTCTCATACCAATAGTGGAACTGATAGTATTTATCATTAAGGAATTTATATGCGCCGACAATAGATATCTCGTTTAGTTTCGTAGCGTTTCTAAGATCCTGCGAAGACATTCCAGCGCGACGCATGTCTGGGGTTTTATCGTACATAAATTGATAGCTTTTGACTCTAAACTTACGATCATGGATAGAATATGGTGCCGAAAGAAGTAGCATAAGTGGAGCAAAAAGCGGGAAAAACTTAACAATTACCAGAAAAGACAATGTTATTTTTACCACTTCTGAAACTAATTCAACAAGCTCCCCCATATAGGCGGATAAGTTCTGGCTACTCTCCTCCGAGCGCTGAAGTTTGTCATTAATATCAGGTCTTTCTAATGTTTGAATGCCCAAATATTTCATTCTCTCCTGTAAAGCCTGATTCAACTTGGGTCGCATCAGCCAGTTGAGGGCAGTATCGGAATAATGGGATAAAAAGTTAAGAAAATGGTTAAACATGTTATAGCCAATTAGAATACCGATATACGGATAAAGTTCCCTTATGCCCGAGTTCTCCGAGTTTGCGACGCTGATTAATGTGTCTACCATTTTCCCGATGATAAGGGTGTTAATTAAATCGTTTAAGTTGGCAATAGCTGTAAACACAAGGCTTAGCGTTGTATAAAAGGGTTCTTTTTTAAAGAAAAGCGAAAATACCCAACCAGATATATACCAAAATTCCTTCCCAGATACTTTTTTATAGTCAGACTCTTCTGAAATACTACTTATCTTCTGTTTCCGTTTAATCAGCATGGTTGTCCTACCTATTATTATCCTATTTTATAGTTGTGGCAATGCTTGGAAAAAATGCTGAATTATTAGTTTGTCGACAGGTAAAGTTTTTAATCTCATAGCTTGTTTATAAGTAAAAAGTTTCATGCCCGTACCTCTGTGGGGTTTTAATACTGCGTCTTTTGGATATAGAGCTTTAAACATGTAGTAAGTAACGATCAGATCTTCGATAGGTTGGTAATCGTATTCTCCGAAATAACTAAAAGCCTCTAGGCTGTAGTCCAATTCCTCCTTAATTTCTCTAATCAACGCTTGTCCTTTTGTTTCTCCGTCCTTTAGAGAGCCGCCAAAAAAGCTCCAATGCTCGCCGTGCTTGCTGATCTGTCGTCTATCTTCCAAAAGAATTCTATTGTCACTTGTGTATAGTATTAGACCGGAGCAATAATAGTGGGTCATTTCTTTCCCAACAGTTTTTCCCTATCAATCGCCATGTCGTCTTTTTCCTACAAGTTTTTCCAGATCAACCGCTATATCGTTCTTCATAAATTGCGACCACCACCAGTCCTGCGGATTGCTGTCCTTCATTTTATCCGCAAGCTGTTTTGCCGATTCCGTCCTAAGTCCGGGTACGCGGTCTTTATAGTCAGACTCATACCATTTTTGCGCCAGCTTATTGCCCTGCCACATCAAGACCCACTCCTGATACAGTTGCTCTAAACTATCTGCGTCTTTTGCACATTTAGCTTCTAGGCTTTCCCTTTCCTCAAATTCGTCCATCAAGTCTTTTAGATCCTGACCAAAATCCGCGATGGCAAACTAATCTTTAATCGCTTTTTCTTCTTCTGCTTTGGTGTAATGCTTGCCGACAAAGTCGATATCGCCGGTCCGTGCTTCCGCAAGGTCGTGAAACAAAGCCATGACACAAGCTACGGTATCAAAGGTAGTACCAAGGTTTTTGACATGCGCTCTGGGCATGAGCATTAAACACCCCGCTTGTTGGATTAGGTGGAGGATTTTATCGTTCATAGGGGTATTATACATCCGGAATGCCCCTGCAAGTAGATGTTTCTGACTCTTGGTGGGCGAGGGGGGACTTGAACCCCCACGACCTTGCGGTCAGCAGATTTTAAGTCTGCCGCGTATGCCGATTCCGCCACTCGCCCTTATTTTATTGACTACGATCTGGTGCCCCCGGCATGATTCGAACATGCGACCTTTTCCTTAGAAGGGAACTGCTCTATCCTCTGAGCTACGAGGGCATTTGGGGTCATTTTACAAGAGAATCAATAAAAAGTCAGCTTTTGTATGATAATATTAAATCATGTCAGACGAACATGAGAGCAGTAAACCAATATCCGATGAGCTCCAGGAGACTTCCCTGTTGCCTTTGGTGTTAACGCCCACAAATAATTATCAAGTGCGGGAAGTAGGTTCTACCCCGTCGTACTGGAATAGAATATACTTGATTAGACAGACTTTTCTTAGTGAGCCTACAGACCCAAGTATTATTTTTAACAATGTAGATACTGTTTTCCTCGACGAGTTGGTTTTTAGACAGAATCGCTACACTTGTTTGAGTAGCGAGGTGGTTACAATTGAGTCACCCTACACATGCACCGATTCCGTTGTCGAAGGTCGTTATGGTGATTACAACTTTACCCCAGATTACGACACATTGGAAAAAATCTACGGTGGTCGCGCTTTTGATGAGGGAGCAAATATCGGCCTTGCCTATGTTTTAGTTCGTAGGGCAATAGTTGAGGGCAAAGTTAGTCAAGAAACTGTTAAAGCGGGTGTTGAAAAATTATCCAAATCCGCCGAGCGTGTCGGTGTTAATGTATTTTTACCGAATTTACGGACTACTATGTTAAGGCTAGTAGATAAAAGGACACTTTTACCAATGATAGAAAAAGGTTATGTTTCAGAAGCGGAATTGCCGGTCTATTTTGAATGCTTGGCAAGATGGCAACTTGAATTAGCAAGGAAAACGATAGAGAATACTCCTAGAGCATACATCAACCCGCATCCCTATTCTGCGATATTGGAAACCAAGGATGATAGGCTCGAGAGACGAGAAATTATGCCTGACGCAAGATATCTGCCCGCGGTTTTTAGAATCCATAAAGAGTATTTAGACAATTTACTCAAAAGCGCGGGTGAATTGGTTGTTATCGAGCCCAGCAAAGTTAATAGCAGTGTTAAGGAGTTATATGAATTTGCGGGCAGGACGATAGCTTTTTATCCAAGACCGTTAGAAGAAAAGGATCAACACACCGTTAATGAGGTTGAGGAGTTAGCCACTACAATGTCTCCAGAATTTAGTAATTTAGTTAGACAGTTTAATAACCGATTTAGAAAACAACCGCCGATAATTGTGCCAGATCCTGTTGTAGAATCCTCTCCTCCGGAACACCACGGGCCAAATAGATTCAGGGAATATCTTCGGAAATATGGGGCAAGCGCCGCAAATAGGGTTAGAAAGAAACCGGGCTTAGGTTTGAGAGATAGTATTCCGAACGACGAGAATTAACGGTTCTGGAGCGGGAGACGGGATTCGAACCCGCGACTTTCTCCTTGGAAGGGAGACACTCTACCACTGAGTTACTCCCGCTCGAAATAGTGGGAGCAAGCTTTGCTTACTCCCTCTCGGTGTAGTTTGCTAGTAAAGAGACATTCTGTCACTGAATTACCGCCTCAAACCCAGCAACCTATTATACTCTATTTTGGAAATTCGGCCTTGGTTAAGAAGGTCTTTGTACCGCGTAAGCGCCTTGTCATCCACTATTTCTTGGGTTTCTGCAGACTGGGCGGTTTGACTTGGAAACTCGGCGTTTTGTCCTGCCTGCTGTGATTGATATACCCCGTGCGTCCGGTGAATTTTAGCGTCAATAATGTTTTTAGCCTCCTTCCCTGCCCTTTTTCCCACATATCTAATTAAAATATTTTCCACCCCGCCGGTATTAATAATCTCTAAATGGGCAAAAAACAAGTCTTTAATCAGGTTGACCTGCGAAACATGACCGTACGCAATCGTAGTCTCTTCTTTATGAAACGGCAACCTTCTTCGCTCCAGCACCATGTTGCTGTCGTATACCCGCAAATGGTGCACAAAAAAAGTTTTATTCATGAGCCGGTTAGCTTTTAAGTCGTATAGCAGTGTGGACATGTCAATATAAAATATCTTCGTCTTCCGGGCGTTCCAGCTCGGCAATGTACTCTTTGGGATCGGGGGCGATGGTTTTAGTTGCTGTTGACTGGACGGGGGCGGAAGGTTTTCTACCAGCTTTATTTTTGGACTTTAAACTGGCGCTACCGTCATCGTCGTCGGATTGATTTTGGTCGTCCAAATACGGATTTACCGGAGGCAAACCCGCACCCACGCTAATTAAAGTATTTATGTGTTCTTTGTCACCCATATGCTCTTATGTTATATAATTACCTCCATGATTAATCAAGTAGCCGATGTTTTGATCTTAGGAGGCGGACCTTCTGGCTTAACAGCGGGAATTTACACGGCTAGAGCGGGCTTGTCAACCGTGTTGCTGGCAGGAAATCCCCCTGGTGGGCAACTAATGTGGACGACAGAGGTGGAGAACTTCCCGGGATTCCCAAAGGGTATACAGGGGCCAGAGCTGATTAACTTGATGCGACAACAAGCTGGGCGTTTTGGAGTACAAATTGTGAACGAAAATGCTGTTAAGGTTGAGGGGTCTTTTGAGGCTGGCTTTGTGACGGCTACAGACGGGGAAAGCGCGCAAGTAAAGTCAAAAACTATGATTATCGCCACGGGGGCAAGTGCAAAGTGGCTAGGGCTTGCCAGCGAGCAAAATTTGCGCGGTAAAGGGGTTTCTGCGTGCGCCACCTGCGATGGTTTCTTTTTTAAGGGTAAAGTTGTGGCAGTAGTGGGTGCAGGAGACGCGGCGATGGAAGAAGCAATCCATTTAACCAAGTTCGCAGAAAAAGTCTATATTTTAGCCCGCAAGTGCGAAGACGAGATAAGAGCCAGCAAAATAATGTACCAAAGAGCAATCTCAAATCCAAAGATCGAGCTTGTCTGCAATGTGGAAGTTGCGGAAGTTCTTGGCGATCAGTTTGTTACGGGCTTAAGGATAAAAAACAACATAACCGGCGCGGAAACCGCTATGGACGATGTTAAAGGGTTGTTTGTGGCCATCGGTCATAAGCCTAATACCGAATTTTTGCTAAGTGAGGGCGGATCCTTAATTGAACTTGGTAAATTTGGCTATGCTGTGCCCAAGGAAAGTACTCACACCCAAACTATTAAAGAAGGTGTGTTTATTGCCGGCGATGTGGCCGACCATAAATATCGACAAGCGGTGACGGCAGCCGGCTTTGGCTGTATGGCAGCATTAGATTGCATAAACTTCCTGTCCGAGAAAGTTTAATATGACTGACGATATAAAGACGGCGTGGGATTTTTCCTCTTTGTTGGTTGGCGACGACGATCCAAAAGCGGACGGGCTGATAATCCAGGCGCAGGAAGCATATCAAAAATTTGTTGCCAAGTGGGAAAGTCGCACAGATTATTTGGCGGATCCCAACATCTTAAAGGAAGCCTTGGATGATTATGAGTTTTTGGCCCGGGAGTACGACGGGCTGGGATCAGTAGGTTACTATTTTTACTTAAGGTATCACCAGAACCAAACCGATCCAAAAATCAAAGCTAAAAACAACAGTAATTACGAGTTGGAAGTAAAATTAGCCAACAGTGTGGAGTTTTTTACTAATCGGCTTGCCAAAATTCCGCTAGAAAGTCAACAGACGATGTTGGCGTCCCAATTACTAGGTCCGTACCATCATTTTTTGGAAAAACTGTTCGAGTCAGCCAAGTATGTGTTAACCGAGTCGGAAGAAAAGATTTTAAACCTTAAAAACGCCACCTCGTTTGGTAACTGGGTCAGAATGGTGCGGGAATTTATCAGTAAAGAGGTCAGAGAAGTGATTGATGAGGACGGTAAGCCTGTCCAAAAGACTTTTACGGAGTTATTGGAGCTTATTGACAGTAAAAATAAGGAAGTACGAGATACTAGCGCTAAAGCGATAAATGCCGTTTTTGAGCGACATGTGGACACCGCGGAGCATGAGCTTAATACTATTTTGCTGGACAAAAAAATCACCGATGAGTTGCGTGGCATTTCGCGCCCGGATCTCCCAAGGCATATTGATGATGATATTGACACTGATGTGGTTGACAAGCTGGTTGAGGCTGTTGCTTTCAGGTTTGATCTAGCTCATAGATACTACGCGTTAAAAGCCAAACTATTGGGCGTAGAAAAACTTGCCTACCATGAGAGAAACCTTACCTTAGGGACATTAAGTCAAAAATACCCGTTTTCTCGAGTTGTTGATGTTGTGGGCGGGGCGTTTGGCGACCTGGACTCGGAGTTTGGGGAAATTTTTAACTCGATGATCCAGGCCGGTCAGGTGGATGTTTATCCGGCCAAGGGTAAATACGGCGGTGCATTTTGCGTCCATAAACGACTTAAAGATCCTAGCTATATTCTCCTTAACCATACAGACAGACTTAACGATGTTTTAACTCTAGGCCACGAAATGGGTCACGCCATCAATAATGTGTTAATTGCGCGCGCGCAAAACGCGCTCAATAACGATACACCTCTTTCCACAGCCGAAGTAGCCAGTACTTTTATGGAGGATTTTGTCTTTGCGCGCGCGCAACAAGACTACACCCCCGCCGACCAACTGTACTTGCTGATGGAGAAACTCAACGACGATGTTTCCAGCATTTTTCGGCAAGTCGCCTGCTACAAATTTGAACAAGAGCTCCATAAGTCGTATCGCGAAAAAAATTACCTAACCAAAGAGGAAATTGGCGCGTTGTTTACTAAACACATGTCAGCCTATATGGGCGACGCGGTAGAGCAGTCGCCCGGCTCGCAGAACTGGTGGGTGTACTGGAGCCATATCAGAAGCTTTTTTTATGTTTATTCGTACGCCAGCGGTCAGCTGATTTCTAAAGCTCTGCAAAATATGGTCAGACAAGATAAAACGGCAATAATTAAAGTCAAAAAGTTTTTATCTGCCGGACTCTCCAAGTCGCCCAAAGATCTATTTTTGGAGATGGGCATAGATATTACCGACCGCAACTTTTGGAACAAAGGTCTGAACGAGGTGGAGCAATTGCTTAGTCAAGCGGAGTCTCTAGCCGGACAGCACAAACCTTCCAATTAATAATGTTCCACCAACTGGCAATATAGTCTGCGCGCAAATTCTGGTATTGCAGATAGTAAGCATGCTCCCAAACATCCAGCGTCAGAATCGGCTTAAGACCGCTACTCAAGGGGCAATCTTGGTTGGCGGTATTGATAATCTTTAAACTCCCGTCTCTGGCTTGTACTAGCCAAGTCCAGCCACTCCCAAAAAGCCGCATGGCTGAGTCGGTAAACAGTTTCTGAAAGTCAGCAAAAGTCACAAACGCGTTAGTAATAGCCTCCAACAAAGCGCCGTCCGGTTCTTTTTTAGCTTGGGGCGTTAAATTTTCCCAATACAAGCTGTGATTATAAAAACCGCCCCCGTTGTTAATTACCGCTTGCCTAACTTCTGCGGGTACGGATTCGATTGACCTTAAAATTTTATCAATAGGCATGCCGTTATATTCCGGGTGATTTTCCAGCGCTTTATTTAGGTTGTTGCAGTAAGTCTGATGATGCTTGGTGTAATGGAACTTAACCACATCGGTAGTAATATAGGGTTCCAAAGCATTTTGGTCGTAAGGTAGTGCCGGTAAGTCAAACATGGGACTATTTTAACTGATATAATCTGACTATGCAAAAACACGGCGCGTTGGTAATTTTGTTTGTTGTGGCGGGCTTTTTGCGGTTTTGGCATCTGGGCTATTCTGATTATCAGGGCGACGAGATTAAGGCGCTATACAACCCAAAGGAAGCCTCTTCTGTAAAGTTCTTTTTAGACCAACGCAAAGGTCCGGTACAATTTGCTGTTACCGCGGGACTAAAAACCTTCTCGCCTGATTACCGCAACCGGCTATTGTTACGGTTTCCCTTTGCTCTGGCGGGCTTTGGTTCGGTGGTGGTTTTTTATTATTTGGTCAAGGCACTGTTTGGGGAAAAAATCGCTTTTTACTCGTCTATCTTTTTTGCTACTAACGGCTTTTTTATCGCTTTCTCCAGAATCGTCCAATATCAGTCGTTTGTCATCTTTTTTGGACTTTTGGCTGTGTATCTTGTTTATCGCGCGGTTAATAAGTCTCCGCCACCAAACACGTCAAAAGTAGAAGGTAATCAAAATACTGCTGACGATCAAAATGTCGACCGTGTGTTGATAGTTAAAAACAACTTTTTACTTATGGGTTTTGTATGTTGGGCGGTATCAATTTTATCTCACTACGATGGCATATTCTTTGGACCTATCGTTGCAGGAATTTTGCTTTCTGCCTTTGTCAAGCAAAAGACTCCCCAAGAAAAGAAGAGCTTTATGAAGTCGCTTGTTTTACCAATTCTAGTCTTTTTAACCTTAAACGGGCTTTTTTACATTCCATTTGTCTTTAACCTTGCTCAAAGCACCGCGGATTATTGGGCGGGCAGGATCTCCGGTAGCGTTTCCGGCAAAATTTCCAGCACACGATACTTATTCTCTGTCTACCAACCTATTTATGTTTTGCACATTTATACCATTTTAGGCATTTTTGGCTTTTTTCTTACGGCAGTAATTTTTGCCTCCAAGCTTTTTGCCAAATCAATAATCTTTAATCACATCGCCAAACGCTTGCCCAAACTGGACGCGCTTTTAGTCCCGCATCAAAACTTTACGCCAATTCTTTTAGGCTCTCTTTTAGTGTGGTTTGCCCTACCTTTCATCGCTTTAGAGGCTATTATCTCTATCCCCGGGACTCACATTTACACCTATTTGATCCCGGCTTTTTTATTTTTGGGTTTTGCGCTGTTTCACGTTGAGTTAATAGCCCAAAAAATTATCGTTCTTTTTAAAGCACCACTAACTCTTCGCTTTTTTAAGAGGCCTTTTCTCTCTTCAGTCTGGTTACTTTTTGTTTTTATGACTCTTCAATCACACTACATCTTTGTCGATCATACAACC
The DNA here is from genome assembly GCA_964616765.1 of uncultured Candidatus Saccharibacteria bacterium. Lineage (GTDB taxonomy): Bacteria > Patescibacteriota > WWE3 > UBA101185 > UBA10185 > JBBAAW01. The sequence goes on along the minus strand of CAZTSS010000006.1, from coordinate 4,179 downwards.
GAATATCCTTGGGAAAACAAGCAGTTTTTTCTTTGGACACTACCAAAACCTATTACCTCCTATCACCTAAGTCTATTTGGCTTTCCTTATTATCGACACTGGCAGGAGATCGCAGACTATATCCATACGGACAAAAAGTCCAAGTATTACTCAACAAATGAGAGAACAACTATGCCGGAATATTACATCGATCTAGAAAAGAACAGCGGTAAAATGGGCTACTATATATATATTAGGCACCCGCAAAAACTGATAGATGGTCTGGATAACAAACGGGTAATTAGGTACGCTTATTATAACGAGCCAGCCAGAGTTTTTAAAAACGGCAACAAAATTGTGACGGAGATCTATCTTTTGCCACAAGATAGTCCGTCTATCCCAAAAGAGGAATTTGAAAAATACGGGATTACTGAAACAAACGATTAGGTAGGTTTTTGGCGCAGTAACTATAGATTGTGCCTTGTGGGTCTCCTGTTCCAGTGTAAATGTTGCTAAATACTCCAGAGCAGACTTGAAAAGATACAAATGACAAAAGGACAATGGCTAAGGCTAATGTAGATATACATTCTAGGAGTTTACTTACATTCATAATTTCCGAAACCGTAAAGGCAACAACAATGTAGAGCAGGAAGGAAAAGGGCATGATGTGCCGGCCTCCAAACGGATAATAGCCAAGCTTTTCTCCAATTAGCGATACCGCCAAGCAAATACCTAAAATCACGAGGCTCGCATTTATAATCATTGTTTTCTGTGACTTTCTTTTGATTATGGCAAAACCCAGACCTGTAATAAATAGAGCCAGCAGTAGCTTTTTTAAGATAAACTGTGCCCAGGAGTCAAGTCGATAATAATAAAGCCCGAAATAATAATAATTTGAGATAACTTCTTTAACTCTTGACACATTATCAATGTCTAAAATTCTAGTAACAGGCGAGACGGTGTTTCTGGTCAGCTCCAGCCCCTGGAGCGAGTCAACAAAAAGCGGGTTGGAAAAGTAGATCTTTGCTATAACTAGTGCTAGAACAGTCGGAAGTATTGAAAGTTTTAATGTCACTTTGAGATTTTTTGATGATCCGACAAGATATATTAAGGTAGCCAAGTAAAATATATAAAACGAGTAATGGGTAAGCATTCCAGCTACAGCTACAAGATTAAACACTAAAAGGTTCCTTAAATTCCAATTCTTTTTACTAACTATAATAAACAGTAAGGCGCACATAAGTTGGCTTAAACCATACGGGCGTAGCTCCGAGCTATAGTGGATTTGAATAGGAGAAAAGATAAATAGCGAGAGAAAAATCCAACTAATCTTTTTTCCTAGTCTATAGATCAGTGTTTTAAAAATTATTATGCCGGTCAGTATATTAAGCACCAAAACAAAAAATCTTAATATTCCAACCTCCTCGGTACCTAAGATTAAAGTCATTAGTTTTATAAGCCAGAAATATAAAGGGAGGTTTGTAGTAATTCCGTAATAGAGTGGGTTTGTAAATGGATTTACAGTCAATGCAGAAATTGTAATGTTTTCATCAAACCATAAAGGCCGGTTGAGTTCTTGAATTCTTAATACCACACTAAATGTTAAGATAAGTCCAAGTAGTAAATTCCACCTCATTTCTAATAAACATAGCATAATCTAAAATTTTTGGTTAAAATTTACAAGGTCATGGATGCTGTCAAAGTTATATTAAAACACCTGCCTTTATCGTTAATTTTAGTAGCATTGGCGTCTCTTAGATTAGTTAATCTAGGGTACTCCGAGTATCAAGGTGACGAGATTCAAGCACTATACCTGCCTAACCAGAATCAAACGCTGACAAAATTTTTAATGGATCAGAAGAAGGGTCCGATCCAATATCTTGTAACAGCTTCTGTTAGAGGTCTATCGAATAATTACGACAATGCTTTTTTGACGAGGCTACCCTTTAGCCTCGCGGGAACGATAGCTGGGGTTCTTCTATACCTATTGATCAAGGAAGCTCTGGATAAAGGTACAGCACTGTTCGCTTTGTTATTTTATGCCACTAACGGGCTGTTTGTAGCATTTTCCCGAATTGTCCAATACCAAACTTTAGTGACCTTATTTGTTACCGCCAGCCTTTATATGTCACATAAGCTGTATTCCACCGGCAAAACGAAGTATCTACACTACTCTGTTGGACTGTGGGGTCTGGGGCTTTTGACTCATTCAGACGCAATGTTTATCGCCTTTCCGTTGCTCGCTTTTTATATCCTATGGGTACGAAAGAACTCCTTATCGTTTAAGCGCTTTCTAGGCATGATTCTTCCGCCTTTCATTGTTTTAGCCTCGGTACTTCTCGGTTATTATATACCGCTGGTTTTAAATGCATCAGCTCACACCCAAGACTACTGGCTTGGGAGGTTTTCAGGCGACATAACGGCTGGAATTATAAGTTCTACATATTTATTCAGTGTCTACCAGCCAATTTATGGCCTACAGATATATAAAATCCTAGGTTTGCTCGGATTGCTGACTTTTATTTTTAGACTTATTTATAAGTCAAGAATACTTTTTCTTTTGAAATCAAGGATTCGTTCTAGAATTATTCGTATTATCCAACCGGACGGCCTTGATGGTCTTAGAATTATTCAGCTGGGGCTACTGCTCTGGTTTGGATCTGCTCTTCTCTTTATGGAAGTATTAACAAAATTTCCGGGTACTCATATTTGGACTTACTTATTACCACTGTTTATTTTTATGGGCTATGGACTCAATCAACTCTACATGCTAATTAAACCTCTGTTTATAAAAACCGTCTACATTGTCCTGTTATTAATTCTGTATTTATTTCTGGGGTATCAGTCGTATATGATTTTTGTCGATCATTCTAAGGAATACCCTTGGGAAAGAGAGCCTTTTCTTGCTTGGGAACTAAAAAAACCCAATACAGGATACCAACTTAGTTTATTTGGCTTTCCGTATTATCGAGGATGGAAAGAGCTTGCGGATTTTCTTGTTACAGACGGACAATCAAGCTATTATTGGGATAACGAAAAGGCCAGTCTGTCCAGATACTATATCCCTCTCGACAGGGACAACAAAAAAGCCGGTTATTTTATTAGAATCAATAGGCCACAAACTTTTACCAGTGAAATTATTAATAAAAGAGGTGCCAGCTGGGCAGTTCTAAATCCACCGATTAAAGTTTTCTATAACAAAAGTGGTAGACAGGTTGCGATGGTGTATTTGGTTCCCGAAACTTGGGGTCAACAGTGAAGACATTTTTTAACAGTAGTAGTGCTTTAGTCCGACTAGTTTCCCCCTTTTTGCTATCTGGACTTATTTTTTTTGCTGTTTTTTATAAGCTGGGCTACGAAAACTTAAATGTGGACCAGTTTCTGTGGTATGCCAGAACCCAAAAATTCTTTTCTGCTATAGAACAGGGTAGGTTCCAGGACACCTATCAGCAATATCATCCTGGTGTTGCGTTGATGTACTCCATCGGCGCAGGTCAGCAGGCCTACAAACTTATCACAAACGACTCTTCGATCTTTCCCAATATCTCGTATACAAATTTTGGTCTGTACAATTTCTATACAAAGCTGTTTTTGGTCTCTTTAATAGTCTTAATTCTACTTTTCTCCGCAAGCATACTTAAAAGGATTTGGTCGTCAAAACAATATGCTTACTTATTTCTCGCACTTACATTCTTTGAGATGTACTACATTGGGGTTATCAGAAATCTGCATCTTGACGGCTTGGTTTCTGTGTTAGTGTTTGCTACAACTATTATTTTCTATTTTGCTTTAAAGGTTGCTTCCCGCAAATGGGTTGTGGTGTCCGGTATGTTTATGGGCTTAGGCCTTTTGACTAAATCTTCTGCCACTTTTGCGGGGATTTATTGCTTGTTAATCGCATTATTTTTTCTGATAACCAAAAATATTGATTTTAGATGGCTGATAAAATCGTTCTTGATCTGGCTAAGTATAACAGCAATAGTATTTGTAACCTTGTTTCCGGCTATGTGGGTCGACCCGATTTCAACTATGAAGAAAATTGTGGTTGAAGGGGTTTTCGAAACTGGAGCGGACGGAGGTTTTTCGCATTATGTGAACAACATTAGAATGAGAGATCCGGGACCGACTTTTTACATGCTTGTAATGAAGTACCGGGTAACACCCCTTGTGCAATTAATGGTTTTTGGCTATTTGATACAC
>CAZTSS010000005.1:0-16737 GCA_964616765.1 uncultured Candidatus Saccharibacteria bacterium | reverse complement strand
GCTATTAAAGTATATTGCCGTCTATTTTGCAAAATAGGTTTTGTTGGAAAAGATATATTGATCGATAAAAAGTCGTTTCCAGTTAGTAATACTACCCTGTTCATAAAAAACAATCAGAGCTTTTTTAAAATCATCCTCGCTTACACTTCTGTATGACATGGGAAACAGATCATAAGACAAAAGGATAGCGTTGGTTAACATTCTAGCGGTTCTTTTATTTCCATCAGCAAAGGGTTGGATGTATGGAATCATAAAAGACATCAGAAAAGCTTTTTCCAAAGGACTCTCAAGTCGATTTACTTTTTTGACAGTTTTCTCTAGCGCTTCTCTAAGTTGGTGTTCGTTGTCTAAGGGTTTGTATTTTGTACCCGTTATACCAACCGCGTGTTTTCTAATGCCCGTTGTGACATTAAGACCCTTCACTAAAACATTATGTAGCTGGGCTATGTTGGTAAGGCTAAGTTCTTGGAAGTCTTCTTTATTTTCCATTATAGTTTTAAAAGCTTGCTTATGGTTTAAAATCATAATAGCCTCTTCTTTTCTCTTTCCTACAGCCTCTATACTATCTTTAATCAACGCCTCCGTTTCAAGCAGAGTATATGTGTTTCCTTCAATTTTTGACGACTTCCAGGAAAGTTCAATAATAAATCGTTCCAGCTCTCGTTTGAGTGTAGTGGGATCGTATGTTGCGGTAACCTTTGCAAAATTTCTACCTTCGTTAGTTAGTAAAACCTGCTCGTCTGATGAAAAAAGATTGGATGCGTTTTCAAGTACATTAGAATCGTAGGCTTCTTTTACATGCAGTCTTTTATCTGGTTCTATAGAAAAATATGTTTCCAAGTCAAACTCTCTAAGTAGTGGATTTGTTATCCTGGGGAAATATTTTGCCGATCTGGCCGATCCCCGCAATTCCAACAGACCGTTATCCAGCAGGTTGTTAAGGTCTCGTATGACTGTGGGTTTAGACACTTTGTATATTGCCTCAATCCCATCTTTGATTTCCGCACTGGAAAGTCCACCCGATTGGTTAATTAGGTTTAAAATGGCTTTTTGTCTGGGGGAAGTTATCGTATCATTCACAGTGATTATCGTATCATTTTGAAACGATTTATGTCAAGCACGATTTTTGGCTGCGTTAGGACTGCGACTTTTTAATTATACCGACCACGTCCTTTTTAAGCAGGTAATTTAGGAGGGTTTTCTCATGATTCAACGAATCGGTTTCAGGAGGATTTTAGATGGTTCAAATCGCAAAGTTGCGTCCGTTTACACTTTACTGTAAACTGTAAACAGTTATGTTGGAAAACGCGTCAAAACAGCAGATTTATGCCTACATTCAAGCCCGGCAAAAGGCCAGGGTGAGCGATTTGTGGCGGGATCTTGGTTTTAGCAGACAATTGATTCAGCGCAGGCTAAAGGAGCTAATTGCGGAGGATGTAATCCAAAAGTCCGGCAAGCCCCCGCTGGTGTTTTATCAAGCGGTTCCAAAAAGTCAACAGAGCGACAAGGTTCAAGTCTCTCAAGAAGTGGCGGACTTTATTGATAAGGAATATCTTTATGTTTCGCCACTCGGGGAAATTATCTACGGGTTTGCGGGGTTTACAAAGTGGACTGATTCAATTAAAGAGCGTAGACATCTTGCACAGCTTTCGCTTGAGTATAAAAAAGTTTGCGACGAGGCAAAAAAACACTTTAACGATTTTGGTTTTATCGACGCAACGAGAAAACTGCGTCAGACATTTACGGATGTTTATTTAGAGAAGGTTTATTATTTAGATTTTTATGCTTTGCCAAAGTTCGGTAAAACCAAGCTTGGTCAGTTGGTGCTCTATTCCAAACAGGCACAAAAGTACGACCTTATTAAGTCGCTATCTCTGCAGGTCAAGCCAAAAATTGAGGAGCTGTTGGTGCGGGAGAAGATTGACGCGGTTTCGTTTATTCCTCCAACGGTGCCTAGAAATCTACAATTTATAAAGGAATTTGAGAAGATTTTAAACTTAAATTTGCCTAAAGTCGACCTGAGCAAGGCTTATTTAGGCGACATTCCGGTGGCGCAAAAGACCCTAAGCAGACTTGAGGAAAGGGTAGAAAATGCCAGTCGGACAATTTTTGTTAAAAATACCTCTAATAAGTTTAACAGGATGCTTTTATTGGACGACGCCGTAGGCTCCGGATCTTCTTTAAATGAAACGGCTAAAAAGCTTGTTAACGAGGGTTTGGCGGAAAGTGTTGTTGGTTTTGCTATTGTAGGGAGCTACAAAGGGTTTGAGGTTATTAGAGAAGTTTAGTTATTTTTAACTGGCTCCGGCGGTAGGATTCGAACCTACAACCTTGTCCTTACTCGCTCCCCCACATTTCCATGGGACGCGGAACTATCTCTTATCCTTGTCCGCTAAGTGCAGATTTAGGATCCGGGTGCATAGTTTCTGAACCTTCCCGTCCGATACCAAAAAGCATTGGAGGGCTCGGCTGCGGATTACCCTGCCCGTTAGGAGGTTTAGGCTTCCCGCAATTCTCCCGGTTATCAGTCCAAAGTTTCCTTTGGACGCTGCTAAGTACTCACAGGGACCCGCGCTGCCATTGCGCCACGCCGGAACATTGCTTGGTATTTATACCATATTAGGTGAAAAAATCCCAGCCAGGTCGTCCTTCAGGGAGTTGTAAAATCGGCATCCGGTCAGTCTTGCTTGTTTAAGTCCGTTGTCTTACTGGGGCGACATCTTGGTCGACTTTTCCAGTTTAGTCAAAATATATAGGACAAAAATAGTGTGCAGAATAACAAACCAGCCCGGCAGGGGGATGTTTACGCCGGCGATTCCCAGCGTCGTGCTGATTAAAACAGGTAAGGTAAAACTGTGGACGCTTAGTTTAAAAGCCTGGGCAAAGGTGGCAAATAAAGTTTTGTGAAAAAGTCGCAAAACAAAAGCAAAAAAGAGCAAATACGCCAGCTTGGCCACAAAAAAGTCCACCAGACTAACAACTCCAAAAGCCAGACCCGTCAGCCATAAAGCGTTGGTGGCAATAAAGCGGGCCACGCCGGCAAGTCGTTCCATAAAACCGGCGTCTATCCGCAAGTCCGGAAAATCCTTTACCGGCGCGGTTTGCACCGATTCCCCGTCGCCCACAATCAGATAAGAATTGTTCAACAGAGCCAGCGCGTCGTACTCGGCAAGCATGCTAATTTGCCCCTGCGGATCAATAATAAGCAGGTTTTTTGGCAGTGCGCCGGATTGGTTTTTTATAAAGGCGGTTGGGGTTTGGGCGACAAGGGGACACGGTGCGTTGGTGGTAATGCCGGTTGACTTTATGTCAATCACTAAGTCCTGCGGAAAATCTCGGACGACCTCCTGGGCGACTTGGGTAAAATCGGTTTTAAGAGCCGGAGCGTAATTGATGATGCCGGCGACGGAGGTTACGGTTGTTAGGATAAGCGCGAGCAACATGTAATATTTGACGCTAAATTTAGTCCGCGCTTTTAAAATATCTTTATAGTAGGACGGCTTGGTGAGGCTAAGGATGAGGGAGCGGAAAAAGGTTTTCATGATGCATTACTCCAGTATCATCAGCGGTTGAGTTACATCTTTTATCATCAAGGAACCGTACTTTTGACTGTTCTTTTCAACATAAGTGAATTGTTTATCTACTAGCGGTCTAAATTCAAAAGAATCATTCGGTTTCAGGCTCACACCACCTTTTAGTGCTTCATGAATCGGCAAAGTCTGGAGTATTGTTATAGTGTTGTTAGTTTTATTTGTCCAGATAATTTTCTGACCGGTAAAACCTTGTGTATCAGCAGGTTCAAAACCGTCTTCCGTAAAGTCTATGTAGACTGTCTTTATTCTGTTGGCGTAATTGTCTCTTTCGATATATCTGATCTCTGCTTCATCTTCTTGATCGGAACCTGGCGGTATTTCTGTACTTCCAACCTTTGGTGGTGTTGGGTATCCGTTATCGTCTCTAAGGTTTGGATCGTATTCACCGTAGAAGTATGGTTTACCTTTGTTTTCCGGACTTGCGATTTGTGGGGCATACTCTACTGGTTTTTCTGCCGGTTCGGGCTCTTTTGGTTCCCGTTCAAAAAATTCTTCTTCCACCCTTCTAAATCCGGACGGTGTTCTGTCTTCATCTTTTGGTTGGGTCAGAATAACTAGTAAAAAGACAAGCGCGATAATAAGTCCAAAAATAAAAACAGGCGCGTTTCGTTTTAGGAATTTTTTGAGGGCTTGCATAAAGTTTATGATAGCATTTTCCCGTCACGATGTTATAATTTTTAGGAAATGAGTAGGTTTAACATTCAGGATTCAATTATCAGGACGACCGTATCTATAGTTGCCCTTTACGGACTGTTTAATCTGTTTGCGGGAAGTGTTTTTGCTTGCCAAAGGATAGATTGCCAACCACGGGCCGACAAAGTAAGGGCAGAGTTAGCCGAACTTAAGGCCCAGTTTAATAGCATGGGAGTAAGTAATCCCACTTATATCTATTGGCAGTACTCCGGAAATAATTGTAGTCCGTGGACAGATTCTAACGACCAGTACTCTTTTTTCGAGGGCGACCCTCTTTGTGGTGTTTTAAAGGAGGCTGGAAATAACGGGTGGACCATCGGTGTTAATATCCACCACTTAGTTACACACACTACCGATACTCCGCAACTGGAATATTTACATAACCAGTGTGGTGTAAGTATTGTTCGTTTTTGGGCAAGACCCTCTTACGGTGCTTTAAATTTAGTTAAATCTGCTGTTTCGGCAATTACAGGCGCCGGCATGTCCGCCATACCCGTAATTTGCGATTATTCTAATCGATGTGACGAGCTTGGGATTAGCGAAACTGTACAGGCAGACCCGACCGCCTGGTATGAATCGGGCTATAGAATTCGACCTCCCGGTAAGCCTCAATCCTATTTGGAGTACGCGAGGAGTTTGAGGAACACTCTTTCAGGTGCGGGGAGTGTATATGGTATTGAGCTGTTAAATGAGCCACATTGTGGCGGTCAAGCGGGTTGTGTTACCCCCTATTCAAATTGGGCAAGGGATATGGTTGGGGTTTTGAGTGGGTTTCGCGTGGGTATTGGTCAAAAGGCTAGTGAAAATACTACTAGAGGAGACAGCCCGGGTGTGGGCACACCGCCAGACTTTACAGAAAGCAATCGGACGGTGAACGGGGTAGGTGTAGGTATGGCTTCTGCGCATTTTTACAATGACGCCGAAAAAGCCCTTTCTTTACAGGCCGCATCGCAAGCTAGTGCTTTAGGTAAAACTTTTTACATCGGCGAGCGTGGTTTAACTTGTGATGGTGAAGGCGGTATTGCTCCTGGTGGAAGTGGCGGGTTGGGTGGAGGGGATGTATCGCCAGTCCAAGAGCCTGATTGTAGTGTTGGGCCCTTTAATCTTACTATTAAGGGTACTGTAAAGAGTAGTAAAGTTTTTTATCAGACGGTAGACGAGATGACCGGGGAACCTATTTTTATTGATGCAACGGAGCAGATTGCAGGTCTTCCTTATGTAAAAAATGTGCCTGTCAATGGAGCCGTGGTGCAGTTGCACGACAGCGTCAAAATTCCAGGTCATCAATTTAATACAGGTACGGTCGACGGCATGCTAAAGCAGGCTTATACTACCGTAACTACTAACCCCGATGGTACATTTAAGATTGAGGCGATTAGCCACTGTGGTTCTGAAGGTAATGTATACCGTGATGACTGGCGCGGGAGAGGTTATGAGCAATTTCTTACGATAAGTTGTGCAGACAAATTAATCGGCGAAGCCTCCCCACGAATGGTAGTAAAAGATGTTTTCGGCTTTATTTTGGACAAAAAAGGCACTGGCGATGAAGTCACCTTAAATCTGGAAGATTTTAATGTGGATTGTCAGGCAGTACCATGGAAGACTTACCCAGGTGTTTCTAAACCAAGCGGAGATCTTAAAGTAGCCAAGGCGTCCAAGGAAGTCTTTGCTGCTTGCAGTGGTACAAAAAGGATAGCAAGCGACGGCAATCCCGGCGTGACATACCCAAAAAGAAAATCTAATACAGATTTGATTTTCAAGGACTCGTGGGATAGAAGTTTTTTAGGATTTCTTGCTGATCTTGGTAATTGGATCAGTGGGCTTTTTGGAGGAGAGTGTGGTACAGATGATTCTGGGTGTTGGGGGGATTGGTTGGAGGCCCACACTCCCTTCCAGGGCAGGACGGAGGGCCGGGATGATATTAACACCCAACTTTTTGATCTCTCCGAGCATGCAGCCATGATCAATTTAATGCTTGGGATTAAGGACTCCGTCGCTAAGGTACCGCTGTATTTCTTAAACGGTGCCCCGGCGACTTATAGTGGTAGGGAGATAGAGACATACAACGGCCACGAAGAAAAACCCCAGTTACCTGATTGCGGGTACTTTCTTAGATGTAGTCAGACATTGAGTGAGCCCGATCATCCCCTAGATAACATGCAAACATGTGGAGGTATGGCCATGATGCTTGGTACTCCGTACGGCAACATTATTCGTGCAGATGATGGTGTTAACATAGACCCCTATCTTTCTGGAGATGCGGCTAGGTATTCCGAATTGCCTAAAACCAGAGAGGTATGTGTTGACAAGACAGGCGGGTCCGAGACTGTTGTAACGGTTGCTGATATCATGCCTCCAGAAGGTTACTGTGGCGATGTAATAATAGTCAACAACGAAATCGATGTTCCCTTAGAAAGACCATGCCCCAGCCATTTTTCTTGTGGAGATTACAACGGCAACGGTACGGATACCGACCCGGGCGAGCGACCATGTAGTTCGCTTAAATTACAAAACGCAAACAATGCCGGCAGATACGACATGCCAAACACCTTATATAAATATGACATAAGATATTTTCCCTACGATATGCTGTACAACCTGGAGACAAAAGATTACGCCCAGGCCGAATCTCACACCAAGAGGACCAAGGATAGTTACGATAATGTATGTCCTCATGGGGATCTAGCGCACGGTGGGGATGGTCAAGGCTACAATGCTAGTGAGGGCTCCGGTGGTCAGTCAAAGCCAGCAAACTCTATTTGCGAAGATGTGCCAGGCTCCTACACATTTTATCAGCAGGTAGAGACAAAAACTCCCTGCACTGGGTCAGTTTGTTACAAAAAGAACGAGGCTGTTCAAAAGAGCGAGGACGGTAAAATTCCACCGGTCGCCATTCTCTGGACGCCCCAATTTGCTGATACATCAGATTCCAGAGCTTTTGTCGCACAGGCAGTGGCGGGTGCAGAACAAACCATTACAGCTACAAGAAAAGGCAACCCCTATCGTGTTGGTGTTCCTGATAATTTATGTAGTTGCTCGTTGGTTGAGAATGGTACGAACGCAGATTTAACTAAACCGCTAGCAAATTGTTTAACTGATGCAGCTTTGGGACAAGTTCCTAAAGCCAATGAACCTGCCAACATTTCGGATCCGACAAAAGACCAAGTAGTCGGTGGTGACAGCCAGATCGCCCCTTATGTTACCTACGCTTCCCCTGTTATGGGGGGTTATGATTATGAGTTGGAGAAAAAAGCCTTAGCCACAGAAGGCTCCTCTCAAGAGATACACTACGATCAATCTACAACGGGGTTTTCTGTTTCAAAGGCGGTATCGGATATGTTAGACACCGTTGCATGTCGCAAAGACGATGATGCTGTGGAAGGTGATCCTGAACATAATCCAGATGGATACGACTTCAGAAGGGATATTACTTGTGGTCGTGTGCTTAGGAAAACCGCAGAAAGTACCCTTATGGTTCGTGGCACCATGCCTCCCTTGGCTTCTCTCGGTTACTCGTTACTACATACACTAAATGCTCCTTTTACCGACCAGGTAAAGATATTGATGGCAGGTAAAGTTAACGCTACCAAAACCAAACTAGAACTTAAGGAGGATGGCAATAAGTACGGTTTCGATTTATCCAAGTGGTCGGCTGACGAAGTTCCCGGTTCTCAAGAAAGTGGCGACTCTATATACAGGGGTTACTCAAAAGAAAAAGATATTAGTGATCTGTCGAATTCTGTATCCACGCCCATTTGGGGAGGGCAAGAAACTCCAGCCTGTCGCATGGTCCCTGGTTGGCAGGTGTCTGATTTTGAAGATGGAACCATATTTACCGTAGACTGTTTAGACGATGGTAGATGTTGGGCTGGGGGTTCGGCTAAAAACGATAACTGGTCGGACAGTAGAAGATTGATAGTAGCAAGTTCCGACAGGGGAGTAAGTTGGGGTGGAAATCTTACTCCCGGTAGCGGTTTTGTTCACGGTATTAACGCTTATGAGTCATTACAACTGGGGGCTGGTCAATTCGGTAGAACTTTCTACAGTACCGGTTCTGGTGGTTGGACGGATGTAAGAGCATTAATAGAGTACGGAGGTAATGACCTACCCTTTACTTATGGTGGCTATGCTTACGATATTGCCGGCACGCCGTCAAGGGGCTATATAACAACAGCAACCGGCTATGTATTTTATTCTCCAGACGGTAAGAGCGGTTGGAAAGATATATACAAAGAAGATGACTTCTCTGGTCAGGGGTGCGAGGCAAGAGACTATCCTTATAATTGTAAACCCCTTTCGGATGAGGAAGTGAAGCGCCCAGATAAGACCGTTCCGCCGGTGTGTAGCCCCAATTGTTGTTGTTTCAAATACAGCGCTGATCCGAATGTAGATGCCGATGGTGATCCTTTTACGCCCAACTGCCCCATTGCTGCCCAGGCCAGCGGAGTATCTCCGTCTTGTTGGCTGTGGGGAAGTAGTTCCATCTGGGGAGTCGACTGCAACGAGACTACAGGGGATTGTTTTATAGCAGGTCAAAAAAGTGCAAAAGCTTGGTATGGTAAAAATACAGGTTCTGGTGCCTTGGGTAAGTACGAGAACTGGACCCGTTATTATCTAAATCAGAACGGTCACGCAATGGATGTGTCTTTTCCTTCAGATAAGGCTGTTTATATAGTTGGGGGTTCGGATGATGACCCTTATAACACAAGAAATCTTAATAAGGATGGTCAACCTCAAATAAGCAAGAACGGTTGGATACTCAAGACCGTTCCTGGTAGCGGTAACTGGGAGACCTTAACGACTCTTCCCGAGGCAGGATTTTTTGGTATTGACTGCTATGACGAGTTAAATTGCGCAGTGGCAGGTAATTTTGGAACTGTGTTAATAACAGCTGACGGCGGAGCAACATGGAAAAATTGGGCTGATCCTTTGTTTTCTTGGGCAGGAGACCCAGTTATTGAAGAAACCTTTGGGAGCGATAAGATCCACTTTTGGGATATAGCTTACCCTAATCAAAACACACTAGTTGTTGCAGGTTTTAAGGTCGACGAGGGTGGGGTAATCTACGCCCTCGGCGAGCGGGAGGATTGCGACGAGCCCGAACCCGAACCAGGGGATGGGGGGGGATGATTGGGAAAGTTGCCCAGGAGGATGTAACAAGAACTCCTGTTCGAGTTGTGCATGTGTGTCTTTGAGTATAAATGGCACTTGTGTAAGCAACCCTTCCGACAGCACTTGGGGTGATATAAGAGTCGACTGCTTAAACGGGGTTGGTTATGGTAATTTTAACTTGCCGACAGGTGGTCAAGTCTGCGTACCTGGTTGTGATAGCATAAAATCCGTGACTTCTACCTGCGGGGGTTGCCAGGGTCCCTGTAATTACTAAGAAGGTTATTTTGCTAAAACTACACAAAAAAGCTAATATGTTCCGATGCAGATAGAATTTCTAAAAATACTAGATTTAGCTGTTGGGGTGGGGAATACATCTGTTTTGATGGGACCGGGATTTTGCGTTAAGTCGGGCAATGTTCATGTGGTTATGGGTCCTAATGGAAGTGGCAAAAGTACACTAGCGCAGGTGATTGCGGGAAATCCGGTGTATCGGGTAACTAGTGGGGATATTTTGGTTGACGGAAAAAGTATTTTGGGTCTGACTCCTGACGAACGGGCAAGGCTTGGCATTTTTGTATCCTTTCAATATCCGCCGGAAATTCCGGGAGTTAATGTGGCGAGTTATCTGCGGATGATTTTCACAAAAAAACTTTCTGGATCGGGTTTGCAAAAGTCAACCGACAGTCAAAGTCAAAAAGAGACCACAGGCAATCAATCGCAAAGGGAGGCCACCAGTAGCCAAATTCCTCAATCATTGTCGCCAGTAAAATTTAGAGCGTTTTTGATGGAAAAACTGGAACTTTTGGACATGGATAAGTCGTTTTGGGATCGATATTTAAACGAGGGTTTTTCCGGCGGGGAGAAAAAGAAAATGGAGTTGTTGCAGATGCTGGTTTTGGAACCTCGGCTGGTAATTTTGGACGAGATCGATAGCGGACTTGATATCGATGCTTTAAAATGCGTAGCTAAGGCAATTAACTGGCTCCGCTGGAAAAACCCGGAAACAGCCTTTATTATAATCACCCACCATGCAAGAATTTTAGATCATATCCGCCCCGATTTTGTCCATATTATGAAAGCAGGAAAAATCGTAAAATCCGGCGGGTTTGAGCTTGCCGGGCAGTTAGAAAAAACCGGTTATAAAGAGTTTGGGGAGGGGCCGGCGCAGGTTTAGTGGTTAACAAATTCCCATGCCGAATCAAGTTAAAATCCAAAGTCAGGCTACAGATCAAGTTCAAAGCCTAGACGGTATCAAGGGGTCAAAAAATTCCATTCAGTCTAGAAATATCAAGAATCTTGGTCTACGCGCCTACAAATTCGGCTTTTCCACGCCGGAAACCAGCGTTTACAAGTCTCAAAAAGGTCTCACGGTAGAAGTCGTCCAAAATATTTCGCGGTTAAAAAATGAGCCTGCCTGGATGACCCAGTTTAGGCTCAAGGCCTACCAAACTTTTTTGACTAAAAATATGCCGACATGGGGGCCGGACCTTTCCCGCATAAACTTTGACGAAATTTATTATTATCTAAAGCCCGTGCAGGGTCAGGAACGGCGGTGGGAGAATGTGCCGGCGGACATTAAAAACACATTTGACCGGTTGGGGGTTCCGCAGGCGGAGCGGGAATTTTTGTCCGGCGTTAGCGCGCAGTATGACTCGGAATCTGTATATGGGTCGCTATTAAAGGAACTGGCGGACTTGGGGGTCATTTTTTTGGACACGGATAGCGCGCTCAAGGCCTACCCAGAATTTTTTAAAGAATGGTTTGGTAAGTTAATTCCCCCGCACGACAATAAATTTGCCGCGTTAAACAGCGCGGTTTGGAGTGGTGGGTCGTTTCTATATATACCCAAAGGCGTCCGTGTGGAAAGACCTCTACAGGCATATTTTAGAATTAACGCCCGCAATATGGGTCAATTTGAACGCACGCTAATTATTGCTGACGAGGGCAGTTTTGCTCACTATTTGGAGGGCTGTACATCGCCAGTATATACGGACGATTCATTGCACTGTGGAGTGGTGGAAGTGATTGTTAAAAAAGGCGCGCGGGTGCGGTACACCACAATCCAAAACTGGTCTGGCGATGTTTATAATTTGGTGACTAAACGGGCGCGGGTTGAGGAGGACGGGGTGGTGGAATGGACCGATGGCAACATTGGTTCAAAAATCACTATGAAGTACCCTAGTTGTTATTTGGTCGGACGGCGGGCGCGGGGCGAGCTGCTTTCTGTAGCTTACGCAGATAAAGGGCAACAGCAGGACACCGGTGGCAAGATGGTGCACGCCGCGCCCGATACCTCGTCCAGAATTATTTCAAAGTCCATCTCGTTAAACGGTGGTCGAACAAGTTACCGAGGACTGATAAAAGTCGCCGAGTCAGCCAAAAATATCAAATCAAAAGTCCAATGCGACGCGCTTTTGATGGACGACAAGTCTGCCACTGACACTTTTCCAACCATGCAGATTGACGAGTCGTCCGCCCAAGTTGAGCACGAAGCCACAGTTTCCAAAGTCGGCCAGGAACGGCTATTTTACCTAATGTCCCGCGGACTAACAGAAGAAGAAGCTACAGGACTCATCGTTAATGGCTTTATCGAACCCATCGTCAAAGAACTACCCCTGGAATACGCCGTGGAGCTTAATCGGCTGATTGAGCTTGGGATGGAAGGCTCGGTTGGATAGTGGCAAAACTAGGAGTCTTGGTTGATATGAAAACGACTTGTAGCAAAATTACCATTTCGAATCTTAAAGCCCCGCTCGTAAGAACGGGGATGAAGATTTTCCGCAGAATGCGGACCCCGCCATTTGGCGGGGAATGGGAGGAGGCCACGGACGTAAGTCCGTGGAGCCTCACAAAAATCGGCAAAGTGGAGGGTAGGACGATCGCCTTATGAGAAGAACAGAATTACTTTACAACAACATAGGTCAGGAAATTTTCTCGCCGACGGAGGATACGGAATATGTGATCAGGTTTGCTTCCGAGGATAAAACTGTAGTGCAAAGTCAAAAATCTTTGACCGTCAGGCTGGAAACTCCAAATATACTTTGTAAAACAACTTGTGCTTGTAGAATAGGCAAAAATCAAATTTTTGACTTGGCTACTGCTGTAATCCACACTGCTCCGCATACAAAGTCGCAAACACAAATTAAAGTAGTTTTGGCCGACGGAGGGGAATCGCGGTATGTTGGGAAAGTAGTCGTCCAAAAAACCGCCCACGGATCCGACTCCCGACTGGAGGACAGAACTTTGGTTATTGGAGACGGTATCCGCAACCACGCCGAGCCCGTCATGCAGATAGAGACAAACGATGTAACCGCCTCGCACGCTTCCACCACCGGCCGATTGGATGAAAATCAGGTTTTTTACCTTCAGTCCCGGGGTCTATCCCACAGCGAGGCTAGCGATGTTTTAGTACGAGCCTTTTTGGAACTTCCTTTGGACTAAAGTAGTATATAATTAGCGCTATGCTTGATGTCCAAAAAATAAAAGCCGATTTTCCGATTTTAGCCAGACAGGTGAATAATCGGGACTTGGTATATCTTGACAACGCTGCTACAAGTCAAAAGCCGAGTCAGGTATTAACTGCGGTTGACGATTATTATAAAACCTGTAATGCCAATGTTCACCGAGGTTCTCATACCTTGGCCGATGAAGCCACTTCCCTTTACGAGAAGTCGCGGGAAATTGTTGCTAAATTTATAGGTGCGCGGTTGTCAGAAGAAATAGCCTTTGTTAAAAACACCACGGAAGCTATAAATTTGATTGCTTATTCTTACGCGACCAAGTTTTTACAACGAGACGATGAGATTCTGTTGGGTGTTTGGGAGCACCATAGCAACCTTGTTCCCTGGCAAGAGGTCTGTCTTAAAACCGGCGCCAAACTTGTTTACACCTATCCCACTAAAGATGGACTTTTTGACATGGACGACTTTAAGTCAAAGCTTTCTAAAAAAACTAAACTCGTCGCTGTTGCCCACGCCAGCAATGTTTTAGGTACTATCTTTCCGGTTGCGGACATTGTTGCGGAAGCAAAAAGAGTCGGTGCTGTAGTGGTGGTGGATGGGGCTCAATCCGTCCCTCACATGCCGGTTGATGTCCAAAAGCTGGGCTGTGATTTTTTTGCTTTTTCCGGTCACAAAATGCTAGCACCCATGGGTGTGGGCGTTTTGTATGCCAAGTCAGAAATCCTGCAAAAAATGGACCCATTTATAACCGGCGGTGGCATGATTTTTGAAGTCGATAACCAAAATTCCAGTTGGGAAAAGCCCCCTTATAAATTTGAGGCCGGCACACCTAATGTTAGCGGAGCGGTGGGTTTGGCTAAGGCCGTCCAGTATCTGCAGGAACTTGGCATGGATAAAGTCAGATCGCATGAGGTGGAGTTGAACGCCTACGCTCTAGAGTCTTTTAGAAAAATCGGTTTGACGCTGGCTTCTTTTGATATTTTAGGCCCCACAGATCCGCAAAAAAGAAGCGGGCTGATGAGTTTATATCTAGCGGGAATGCATGCGCACGATATTTCCGCCATCTTGGATCAACGGGGAGTTGCGGTTCGTTCCGGCTTTCACTGCGCCATGCCTTTGCATCAACACCTAAAAATCGGTCCCACCTGTCGCGCTAGTTGGTATATTTATAATGACAAAACAGACATCGACGCGTTGCTTGCGGGCGTGTTAGAAGCGTCGCGCATTTTGCTTTAAGAAAGTCCGCCATGGCCGACCAACTTTACCGCCAAGAATTTATGGACATCTACAAATCCGGCGCCAATTATGGCCACATGCCCGACCCCACAGTTACCGGCGATAAAGTCAACTCCGTGTGTGGCGACAAGATGACTTTGCAGTTAAAACTTGTGGCCGACAAAGTGGCAGACGCAAAATTCTCCGGTGTGTCGTGCGCTGTATCCAAAACTTCTGCGTCCATCTTGACCGAATTTATCAAAGGCAAGACCGTCAAAGAGTTGCAAAAACTTTCAGAGCCGGAAATTTTGGAGCTTATCAAATTCGACTTAACGGCGAGCAGGCAGCAATGCGCCCTTTTGTGCTATTATGCTCTGCAGGAGGCGGTAAAGAACTATGTCCCAGCCAAAAACTAAAAGAGCAAGCGCTAAAAAAGTCGCACAGAAACCCATAAAAGACCGCAAGATTACAAAAGACCACAACCTGGGCGAGTTGGTGTTTGCGTACCCAAAAACCGCGGAAGTGCTTTTGGACTATGGCTTGCACTGCGTGGGTTGCGGGGCGATGCATTTTGACACTATTGAAGCGGGCGCAAAACTCCACGGCTTTACCGATGCCGAGGTTGAAGAGTTGGTGGTCAGGATAAACGAAGTGATAGAATTTAAGGAGTAACTAGTTATGTCAGACACGCAAACCAACCAACCTAAGCTTAAAGTCAGGGTCGACGGTGATACCTGTATTGGTTGTGGGACTTGTACGGTTGTGGCCCCGCAGGTTTTTGACTTAGCTTCCGACAATAAAGCTACCGTAAAGCCGGATGCCGATCTCTCCGATGCCGGTTTGGTTCTAACGGCGGCTAAATCGTGTCCCGTGTCGGCCATAATTGTTTGTGACGAAGCCGGCAACCAAATTTATCCTGTGCTAAAATAGGCGTATGCCAGTCCAACTTCTAAGCGACAACATGGAGCTGACTCCCAGCATGAAAGTTTTGGCGGAGCAAAAACTGGCGGTTTTGCTTGGACATGTTCAGCAAAGAAGTCGCGAAGAAGCAACAGTAAGAGTTGTAATGAATAAGTCGCAGGAGCCGGATAAATTGCTTGCTAAAATTGAGGCCAAAATTGATGGTAAAACTTATTTTGGCGACGATGCGGATTATACATTGGAGTCGTCCTTGATCCGGGCAATTGACGAGGTGGACAAGCAGTATTTAAAAGACAAAGCCAAAACCAAAGAGCGTGACTACGAGAAAAACAGAGAGTTAAAAAGGCTGGACGAGAGTGCGTTGGACATTGGCGGGAGTGAGCAAGAAGGTGCGGATGGCGGAAGCGGTAGCGATATCGGAGATATGAGTGAAGACGATCCGGAATCTAATGACAACATGGACTTGAACCCGCCCGCCCATTAACACGGGGGTGTGTAGCTCAGTTGGTAGAGCGGCTGTCTTATACACAGTTGGTCCCAGGTTCGAGTCCTGGCGCACCCACCAATTAAAGTTCCTCTAAAATTTCCTTGCTACCGGGTTTCTCCAGCTTTAAATACTTAAGATATTTTTGAGTAGTCGCTAAAGTCTTATGACCGGCTACGCGGGAAACGGTCTGCAAACTAACGCCTTTTTCCAGTTGATAGGCCGTAAAAGTGTGGCGCAAATCGTTGACGCTAACGCCTTTAAGTCCGGCGCGTTTAAAAAGCCGTTCCATAGTGGCGCGGATATTTCTAATTAAGATTTGGTTGCCCGACTTAGTAGAAAACAAAAAGCCCTCTGCAACATGCCGTTCTGCCACAAACTGCTGAATCTGCTCCTTGACTCGCTTATTTAGAGGAATAACCCGCTCTTTTTGACTTTCCCGCTTGGGGATAAAAAGTGTTGCCGACTCCCCCAAGTCCAAATGACCCAGTTCCAGACCGGAAAGTTCAGAAATTCTAATACCTGTTTGGAGTAAAACTTCCACCATGGTGTACAGTTTAACATCGCGTCGGGAAGCCTCCCGCAAAGCCATGTATTCCAGCGTGGACAAAATTTTTGGTTCTTTAGCCTCCAGCTTAGGATGGATTAAGACTTGGGCGGGATTAGTTTGTACTGCTTCAATAGTCGTCAGATAGTTAAAAAAGCTCTTGATAGAATTAATTTTTCTGGACACGGATTTTTGGGTGAGTTTACCGGCGTCGGAAAGCTCTTTGATAAAGTCGGTCAGATGGTCGGGGGTAATTTCTTCCACCGCGGTTACGCCCTTGTCAAAAAGGTGCTTGGTGAGTTGTTGCAAGTCCTTACTGTAGGCCAGGATGGTGGAAGTCGACCTGCCCGCGCTTGTTAAATTTTCCACAAAATCCTTGTGGCTTTTTGTGATCGCTATTTTCATATTTTCCTTTAGTTTGGGGCTAGGTCGGGCAAAAGCTATGGGTCATTTTAGTCTGTTTGGCTAAGATTGTCAACAGTGGTAAAATGCTGTTATGGACGCTAAAACTGCCAAAAACCTCCTTTTTTCAGCCTTGTTGTTAATACTATCGGTTAGTTCTGTTGTCGCCACGGTAAATGTGCTAAAAAGGGGTGGACGACTGATTGAGGCAAAACAGGAATTAGATGCGCTACAAAGACAAAAAGCCGACTTGACGCGGGAGGCGGAGTACAGAAAGTCGCCCGAATTTGTTGAGCAGGAGGCCAGAAA
>CAZTSS010000004.1:0-18977 GCA_964616765.1 uncultured Candidatus Saccharibacteria bacterium | reverse complement strand
CCTCTGCACCGGCTTCCGCGTAACCTAAGGCTTGAGTGCTTACGCTGTTTTTAGCAGTGATTTGAATATTGATAATAGTAAGAATTGACGACAAGACGATGACGCTCAACCCAAAGGCCATAAAAACGATAACGGAGGTTAGAATTTGCCCTGATTTGTTTTTTAGAACCCATCTTGTACTACATGTAGCTTTTAGGGCTATCATCTTAACCCTCCAGCACCTTTATAAATCTGACTTTCATGCTGTACGGTTCCCGCGACACCTGAGGAACTGGTAAATTCAATCAAAATTACTGGTTTACCGTCGGCGTTGCCGGTTCTGGTAAACAACGCGTCAGTTATCCGCGTATCCAAATCCGACACTAAATAATCACCCGTCCCGTCACTTAAATATAAGTGCTCACTGTTTACATAATAACGGTATGTAACCCCGCCTTCCGTCAACACTAGCTCTCCCGCAGAATCGCCCAAACTTGCCGGCACAGAAACTGAATCAGCGTTATTTAGTTGCATCTTAAGTCGACCCAAAACATACCTGCCGTCTGCTTGAACCGCAGAATAGTTCTGCACCTTTACACTTTCTTCTAAAATTGCAACAAACAACTGGCTTAAAATAAGTAGCATGATTGTTGACAACCCAAGATAGATCATCAACTCAACAATTGTAACCCCCTTGTTACCTAAGGATTTCATGGCGAATAGTTAACCGTAAAAGAATTTAATACTGGCGTTTTATCTCTGGAATTGTCAGCGGTAAACTCGGCTTTATATTTAAAACATCGGGCGGGATTTTGGTTAGGTAGCGTAAAACCAAAATACGGGATCGGACCGCTGGTTGTATAGACATCACCGACATCGGTAGTCCCTAATGGTCCTAGAAAGGCTGGGGTATAGGAATCGCAGGCTTGAGTCCCATCACCATAGGTGGCAACTTTGTAAGAAAGGCTCGTACCGTCCGGGACAGAAACATCGGCCACAGCCCTATTAAACATAACTGTTTTACCGGACCCGGCATCAAACGGCGCTGATTCATAATACCCACTTGCCACATAGGTCCCATCTTCTCCACCTTGGATTATTTTTAACTCATTTACCTGTGTATTTGCCACCATATAGACAAAAGAGTCGCTGTCTGCTTCCACAACCGATACTAGGTCGTTAAAACCGGAATCAAAATCCACCCCGCCACAATACTTTGGGCTCGCTTCACTACTCCCATCGCCTTCCATCCTTATAACCTGGTATTCCTCCGCATCATCTTCGTCATCAACTCCGTCCCGTCCAACCAACACCGCCCGCTCTCCACTTAGAACGGTGAGGGAGCGTCTAGGATACAGTTGTTTGTTTTCGTCAGTGGTATTTTGACCGTAATAGTAGCCGCTTGTGGGCGGGGACGATGTCCCAGATATAAACCTAGGACTGCTCTTGCTGGAAGTATTTACGATATAAAATTGATAACTATCAGGTCTGCCGTCGTTGTTCTCATCTATACCGCCGTTAGAAGACAAATATGCCCTATCACCGTCAGGTCTCACATACACCGAGTTTGATGCCTCTTCTGTACCACTATCGTCATTGAAATCTAATTGACCAACCCGCCTCCATCCACTGTTACCGGATGAGATGGTCCCACAACTACTATTACTAATTCTAGGAGAGGAGCTGCTTGTGGGAACATTAGTTACATTGGCAATATTAAGCTCCGGGTTAGTAACCCCGCCCACGGCTATAAATGCGTAAATACTGGAGCCCACCCTAACAACATCTACATCATTGCTTGCGTACAGCTCAATGTTACCGCCATCCGAACAATCCGAATGAATTGGTGAGGAAGTAGAACTCCATGAAGTACCGGTTTGACCGGAACTATACTTCTTGACTTGAGTACTGGGCGGTTGGCAGTCGTAGCCGTCCAACTGAATCCTACAACCCACCATGTCTAGCCCACTGCTTGTAGTTTTACTATCAATGTTAGCTAAATTAAACACATACAAAAACCCGCCGGAAAGTGCGTATCCACGGTCCTCGTAAACGGCCAGGGAAACCGCCCCATAACCGTAGGGCGCCTGATCCTGATTAGGCTGCGAGCTTGTGTTTCCCTGATAGATCCTGGTGTTGAAAAAGGTGTGATACTTGTAAATTTTATTGACCGGGTCTTGGTATTCGCTGGTCGACCCGTTGTCGCCGTCGTTAACGAGGATTGCAATTACTTCTTTGTCCGGCTTGGTAGTAGCTAAAAGGGCGTATAGTTTGCCGGAAGAGGATGTGTAGTATTTAATATCGTTGGTTTTGAAACTGTTGTCCAAACCAATGCCGATGGGGACATAGCCAGAATTACTGTACTTACTTGAATCCAGGGTAAAGACGCCCCGTAAATCCGGATCTGGTGTTTCGCCCTCCTCAACATCCGCGGGTACTGTCACATAGGCAAGTTTTATCGAATTGCTTGTTTGAGGCGACACAGCTACCAAAACATCATTCGGTACCGAAGTGTCAGTAGGGTCGGCTCTGGCAACTACGGCTACTGGCGGACCGTCGGGAAGGTCTATCGTGGCCGACATCAGGGTGGGATCGCACCATCTGGCGTGGGGGTTGTTTGCCAACACCACCTCACCAGTCACATGATCGGCATTTGTCCCGGACACTTGCCCCGCCTGAAAATCTGCCTGGGAAGTATCAATGGAAGTATCGTTCTCCCCGTATCTGGTCAGCATATAAGAAACCTCGATCTGCTGTCTATCCAAAGGTCCCCAGGCTACAGTCGCAGATATATTCTTAACCGAGGGGTCTACGACAGCGTTAGGTTGGGTACAGCTATCGAGAAGTAGACCGGAATCCTCATCTCTACAAACTTCGGTAACAGCTATGCTTCTTGTAAACCCGTCCACCTCCTCCGATCCTGTAGCAAGCTCCCATACCGAACCGGAAAGCACTGTGTGATAAACCTCGCTTTCGGAAACCGCAAGCACGTCCCACCCACCTTCGCGTTCCTTAATGCTCCTTAACGCTTCCAGCACCTGATCGAGATAACCTTTTGCCAGGGCGGTTTGCTTTTGCGAAACTTTACCATCCCTAACCGAAACAAATCCGCCTAAAATAGACGAAGCAATAAGAGTGAAAATCGCGATCGCTAGTAGCACTTCCACTAAAATATGGCCCGATTTTTTATCGTACATAAACTGCTTTTACATCCTATTTATATAATACACATTACCTAATTTATTGAACAACAGTGTGTAACTCTTGCCATACGGTCCGACAAAAGCTACCTGGTTACTTTCCGGCTGAAAACCAACTATTTCCCCAGTTACCGGGGAAAAGCTAATAATCGAGTCTGGAAATGTCGTTTCTGCAACAACTTCGCCAGGATAGCCCACAGTATAATTTGAAGGATCGGAGGGGCTATATACCAAGCTCTTAAAAAGAGTGTAGCTGGTCGGGTTTATTTTGACACTATAAGCTACCTGCACCCCGCCCGCAGATTCGCCCAACATAGCAGAAACTTGCTGACTTTTAGCGTCGGCCGTAAAACTGCCACCTATCTGCGTTAAGTCAGAATTAGGAATGATGGAAAGCAGATTAATACCGGAAAAGGCAAAAATGATCATGATTACGGAAATGGAAATCAAAAGTTCCGGTAGCGTGAATCCCCGTTTGTGCAGGCAGTAAATCATTGCTACTATATAATACACTTATATGACTAAAAAAAGCATTCTGATAGTTGAGGACGAGCAGGATATCTTAGAACTCTACCGTACTTTTCTGGCCGACTCCGGTTTTGAGGTGGACACGGCCTCGGACGGCGAGGAAGGTTTAAAAAAGATAGCCGAGACCAAAGCGCAGGTAGTGCTTTTAGATATCATGATGCCTAAAATTGACGGAATAGGCGTGCTTCAGATCCTAAAGGAAAAAAGGGCCAAATTGCCAAAAATCATCATGCTGACAAATCTGTCGCACGACAAAGCCTTGGAAGAAGCTAAGAGCCTAGGTGCCAAAGATTGCATCATCAAATCGGAGGTAACGCCTGACCAAGTCCTGCAAAAAATAAATCACCTGTTGGAAACCTGACCGATCATGCTGTACATGGGGGAAATTATCGACATCATCATACCCCCTACCATACCGCCCACTATTACAAGCATTATGGGCTCCAGTAGAGTCGTAAGAACTTTTAGGTTTTTAGAAACCTCGTAGTCCATATATTCCGTGACATCCGCCATCGCCCTATCCAAGCTTCCGCTGGACTCACCAAGCTCTATCAGCTTAACGACAATGGTCGGCATAACCCCTTTTTGCGCGCGCAATCCCTCGCTAAACTGCTTGCCGGCATAGACCATTTTTTTGGAATTTTCCAACAGATTGCGTAAATCTTTTCTGTTGACAACTTCCACAGAAAGCTCCAAGGCGTTGACGATGGGAATACCGGAGGAAAGCAACAACCCCATACTCCTGGAAAATCTCACGATGTCGACTTTTTTATACAGTGTAGAAACCACCGGCAGGTGAAATAAGATGTTTAGCAAAAACCGGCGTTTCTTGTTATACAAAACGACAAGCAAGACAAGCGCAAGCGCCAAACCAACTGCCACCTCCAAAGTGTGAGAGGTAATGAAGCTGGAAGTAGCAATAAGAATTTTTGTAGGTAGCGGGATGGTGACTTTAAGTCGGGAAAAAACTTGGGAAATTTTAGGCATGACGACAAACAGCATAACCCCCATAACCCCGATAAATAACACAAACACAAACGCTGGATAGGTTAAAGCAGATCTAACTTTGTCAGAAAACTCCATTTCCGCTTGGGTATTTTTCTTAATATCGGCCAAAGTGATCTCTAAAGTACCGGCTTCCTCGGCCGCTTTGATTAAGTTAACCGTAACTTTGTCAAACGACTCTGGAAACTTGGCCAACGAAAGGTACATTCGTCTACCGGCCAACAAATCCTCCCTAACCGCAGAAAACACCTTACGGATGTTTCCTTTAGAGTCCTCAAGCAGAGATTCCACACCGTTTAAAATTGGGATGCCGGCCTTTAACATGGTGTACATGTTGCTAAAAAATTCAATTTTTTCGTTGGGAGAAAGTCTTAACGAATAAGAATTCATGAATCAACCTCCTCGGTCTTGATAACCCGCAGAACCTCCTCAAAGGTAGTAGCACCTTTTGCCATTTTACTTAATCCGTCATCCAGCATAGAGGCCATGCCTTTGGCCCTGGCGGTAGCATCAATTTTGTCGGCATCCGCCCTATTGCTTATAAGCTCTCTGATTTCTGGCGTAACATCTAATACCTCAAAGATCCCGATTCTGCCAAAGTAACCCGTCCCATGACAGAGCTTGCAACCCGAGCCCTTATACATCCTGACCCCCTCCTCCTTACCCACGCCTACAAAATACTTGTCGATAATCGTCTTAGGAAAATAGGTTAGCAACTCTGGTTTCTTGACGGTATAAGAGGTTTTACAGTTGTCGCAGATCTTCCGGACTAGTCTTTGAGCAATAACCACATTTACGGTAGAGGCAACCAGAAAAGGTTCTACGCCCATATCGATAAGTCTGGGTATGGCTGTAGCGGCATTATTTGTATGCAGGGTAGACAGCACCAAATGACCGGTAAGAGCGGCGTTTACAGCAATGCTCGCGGTTTCGTTATCCCTGATTTCTCCCACAAAAACATGGTCGGGATCTTGCCGAAGGATGGACCTTAATCCATTGGCAAAAGTTAAATTAGTCTTTGTGTTAACCTGAATTTGATTGGCTCCTTTTATCCGGTACTCCACCGGATCCTCTATGGAAGTGATATTTTTGTCCCGACTATTTAATATTTTAAGAATGGCGTAGATCGAGGTCGTCTTGCCACTACCTGTAGGGCCTGTAGATAAAACCATCCCGTAGGTTTTACTAAAAGCTTTTTTTACTTTGGCCAAATCCGCAGGATCCATGCCGAGGTCGGTCAGAGTGTAGTTTCTGGCACTACTGGCAAGAATTCTGATAACAACTTTTTCTCCGTCAACAATAGGGATTATTGACACCCTAAGATCGACATCCTCTTTATTTATGACTTTGTGGATCTTGCCGTCTTGCGCACTTTGATGCTCGTCGGTTCGCAAACCGGACATAACCTTTATCCTCGTTACTATTCTGTCGTGAATTGTTTCCGGTATCTCTATCACATCGTGCAGAATACCGTCGATCCTAAACCTAACAAGGGAAACTTTATCCTGTGGCTCAATATGGATGTCGGAGGCTTTTTCCGAATAAGCGGTGTCGACCATTAGGTCCACAATCTTTTCTACCGGCGGATCCCGCTCTACACCATAGGGGGTTGTGGTCTCACCCTGCTTCAACAGTTTTTCAAAAGAATATTGCAGGTTTTTCTTGTAAGTGTAAAGCGCGGAATCGAGCTCTCTTGGGGTAAGGTAGTGCAGTACAACCTTCTTGCCGGTCTTTTTCTCCAGATTGCGGACCAAATAATCAAGCTGCGGACTGGGCTCCGATGTGGCAATCTTAACCTCCGCATCGGATCGGTTGAACAAAACAACCTTATTTCTCCTAGCGATTTCTTCTGGTAAAGAAAACAGAACTTCGTCGGGGATTTCTATGTCCAACAAAGATACAAAGGGAAGCTTGTAAAAAGCGGCCTCCAACGCCCCTAGAGAAATGTCGTCGGTAATTTCCTTCTGGACTAAGGCGTCGCGAAGTGGAATGGTTAGTTTGTGAGCAAGTTCTTCCGCTTGGGCTAGTTTGTCTTTGGAAATACTTTTGGATGCCAAAACTAGCTCTTTAAGTTTAGCGTCGTCGATTTGGGGCATGACTTTATACTAGCACGAAGATGAAAAGTTGCGAACAGCTGTGTTCCGCAAGCGAGACAGAAGAAATCACGGCTTAAGGTGTGATTTCTTCACTTGTTGATGGCTTCTTTTGCTGTAGTTAAAGCCTCACCGGCAGATTTTCCGGCAAGCACATCGTTGACAGCCTGTTTTAAAGCGTCGTACTGGCGACGGTTACCGGCCCTGCCCGCAATCTCGGCTGTTTTTGCATAGGAAGCGGTTTCTATGGCCGGTCGTAAAAAGCTGTTGGTGGACAAATTTTGGGCTAAACTAACATTACTGTAAATAGAACCAAACGGTCTGATTTTTGACACCTCGCTAAACAGTGCGGTCTGTTGTTGCTGGTCGACCAGAAATTTTATAACATCCCAGCTTTCATTAGGACTGGGTGAACTTTTTGGTACCACCCAAGTCCAATAACTAGCCCAACTCGCTGGGGTGTCCTGAAGAGCTTGGGGGACTTGTGCCACACCTATAACAGACGGATCCTGCATGTTTGCAAATAATTCGTACAGTCGCCAAGTAGGAACCAGAATCATAGAGACCTTGCCGTCCGCAAAAGACCTGACAGCTTCCAGAAGAGAGGCGTTCCATACCCCGTCCTCCTTAGCAAAATTAGTATAAAAAGTAAGAGCGTCTTTTGCCTGTTCGGTATCCAACTCGTTAGGGATTTTTACACCAGCCTGGACAAACATCAAGCCTAACACATCACTAAAATGGTCAATATTATCGGCCAAACCCATCGCAGCTCCCGCCCGTAGCAAAACGCTTGGTTTATTCTCCCCCGCCTCCGACCTAACAGTCAGCGTTATAGCATCCCGTCTAAACTCCTCCCAGTCTACCGGTGGGCTCAGGATACCAGCTTCTTCAAAATGTCTCCTGTTATAAACCAAAACCAGCCCGTCGTAAGTCGACGGCAAAGAATACAGCTTGCCCCCGACCACACCCATCTCTTTTACAACCGGAAAAAAATTGGTGTCTAGATAACCGCCCTCAAAAACGCCGGCCGGCACTTCCCACGCACCCCCACCAGCGATAAGTCTGGGCAACCAGCTGACATGGGCCATTACAATATCAGGCTTGGTACCCTCAAACGCCCGTGTAAACACCCGCTCTTTGTAGTCGACCAACGGCATGATGGACCTGTCCTCATAAGAAATCGTCACGCTGGGATGCTCAGCCGTATATTTTTGCAAAATCGGTTGCATGGTGGCCTCGCTCTCCCAAAGTCCCCATACCGTCAGACTAACAGGTTTAACTTCCGGCGCACCGCCACCAAACAACCTACCCACAACCGGAATATTTTTTGGATTACAACCGCCTAAAGAAAAGGGCAAAGCCAGTAGCAACGCAAATGTCGTAGATTTATAGTTCATAGGCAGTCGGTGCTTTTAGTATAAGTTAGCGCAAACCCCAAAGTCAAGATAAACAGCAAAAAGGTTTGGTGAATGGTGAAAAAGTAGTGATCAAAACTAGACATAAAAATAATCTCCAGTAGGACGACGCCGTAGACGGGGCTGCCTCGCTTAAAGCTGTAAAAAACTCCGTAAAGCGTGAGCGCCACAAACCACACTGCCCCAATCAACCCAACCTCTGAAGACAACAGCGCATATACATTGTGGACGGGTTGGACAAAATTTACGACGCCAACCGGAACATAGAATTGCTGAAAAGCATGGACAAACGAGTTAAGCCCCCAGCCATAAAAAGGTTTTTCTGCCACCATTTTTCCGGCCGACTTCAGCAAGGCCGTCCGTCTGTCTACCGAAAGCGCGGAAAGAATCGAATCGGCGGGAAGAAGTTTTTCCCCAAAAGTGTCAAAAAACGGGAACAGCACGCCAGCCAGAATTATCAAAAACCCCAGCAGAGCGGGAAATAGAAAAGACGATTTGCAAACCATCTTACGGATCACAATCGACCCAGTGGCTTTTAAACAAACTTCGTGAACCGCGACATAAACCGACAACAAAGTCGCCCCTAAAACAAAGGCGTATATTCCAGTAAAACTCTTAGTCAACAAAAGCACATGTAGGCCTAAACTGGTAACCACAATCATCGGCGCAAGAGACCCAAGCCGTCTGTCAGAAAAAATCCTACGGATAAAAACTCCCAACAACAAAGTCAAAGAGACACAAAGATGGCCAGCAAGGATGTTGGGGTGTTCAAACAAGCCGTAGGGAGGGATCTTAACGACGCCGCCGTAGCTCTCCTTAGCGATGCAAGGGGTATAAACATTGTATGGTTGCTCGCCAAAAAACAGGTAGTTACTAAAAACCGATTTCTGATTTGCAAACTGGAGCAAACCTAAGAAGCACAGGAGCAGAAGGTTGACGAGCAGAGACGCGAGGAATAATTGACGGATAGATTTTTTTTTAAACAACTCCAGGCAAACCAGCAACAACGCCGAATATAAAAACACACGGCAAAACAAATACAAGGAGGGTAACAACCTGTCGCTGAAGAACAGAGAGAGGAAGCAGCTGGCCAAAAACAGTAAAAGAAGACGGGTTGCGGGATTCCCCACAAACATCGCTCGAACATCCTTGCTTCTCAAGCCTTCTCGAGCAAATGCGCGCTGAACGACGAATTTCGCGAGCAAAACAACAATTAAAATATC
Source organism: uncultured Candidatus Saccharibacteria bacterium (assembly GCA_964616765.1). Taxonomy (GTDB): domain Bacteria; phylum Patescibacteriota; class WWE3; order UBA101185; family UBA10185; genus JBBAAW01. The sequence continues at coordinate 9,534 of CAZTSS010000004.1, read as the reverse complement.
CTGAAGATACAGCGTCGGAATAAGATACGATGATAAAACACCGTCAATAAAAGAGGCAACTAATTCAAAGTGTTTTCCTAAATTCCAAGGAAGGATAAAAAACAAAATGACCAGAAGTTTTCCACCTGCCGACTCTGTTTTAAAATTAATATATAAATTAAGCAGTGGTTGTATTAGGGGTTGTGGGTATGTGGATCTCTTTGATTTTTGGCTACCTGCCGTTGTTTCTGTAGATACCGAATGTTTAAAAGCTGACATGTTTTTATTTAGCGTAAATTTCTTGCGACAAAACTACCCTGATTCTACCTGCGCCCGATCTTTCTGTGCAAAACCTCGCCCACCCTGTGCATTGTTTTGTGGATAACTCTCCCCACTTTTCCACAAAACTCATAGAAAACAGCTTAGTTATCCACAGCGGTGTGTTTTCTATGCGTAGACGGTTTGCACTATATTTTCAACATCCTGTTTAACCTTGGCTGTGGATTTTAACTCCTCTTCTATCTTTTTAATGCCGTGCAGGATGCTTGTGTGATCTCGTCCGCCAAAAACCTGGGCAATGGTCATGTAGGGGGTTTTGGTCAGATCGTAGATTAAATACATGGCCATATGTCTAGGCGCGACCAACTCTTTGGTGCGTTTGGCGCCTTTTATATCGTCCATCTTGACGCTGTAGTAGGTACAAACCGCTCTCAAGATCTGATTCAGGTTGACAGGTTTTCTGGCGGTTTCCGGCAGTCTTTGGTTCAGCTCTTGGGCGACAAATTCTTTTGTGACATCGACGCCCTTGCTTTTGGCAGACGCTGATATTTGGATATACGCTCCGATAAGTTCTCGCACATTAGTTTTTACGGTTAAGGCTATATAATCCACAGCCTCGTTTGGGATGGGGTCGCCTGCCTCGTCCCGCTTGTTCCTCAAAATGGCGGTGCGCATATCGAGGTCGGGCGACTGAATGTCCACAATCATGCCACTACCAAACCGCGATTTGATTCGGTCTTCTAGATCTGCAAAATCCTTGGGCGGTCGGTCAGAAGTCAACACAATTTGCTTCTGATTCATGTAAAGCGCATTAAAAGTATGGAAAAACTCCTCTTGGGTAGACTCTCTGCCCGCGATAAACTGCACATCGTCAATCAGAAGCACATCCGCCGTCCGATATTTTTCCCTAAATTTATTCATGGTGTATTGACCTCGGCCTTTGGACAACTGAAGCGCTTCCACCAGCTGATTAGTAAAATTTTCTCCGGTACAGTAGATGACTTTTAGATTTGGTTTGTCGGCAAGGATCTTATTGCCCACCGCCTGCATCAGGTGGGTTTTTCCCAGCCCCACGCCGGAGTGGATAAATAGCGGGTTATAGGCTTCCCCGGGCCTTTCCGCCACGGCCTTTGCTACCGCATAGGCCAGTTGGTTGTTTGAACCCATTAAGTAGTTTTCAAAGACATATTTTGGGGAAAGCCCGGCTCCATTAGCTTCCGTTGAGTTGCCGTTTTGGGTTGTATATAGGGCTCTTTGCGACTTTATCTGGCTGGGGTCGGTGGTTTGCTGGGAAAATAGAGGCGCCTCGGCTTTTGGCCCATCTTTTTTGCGACTCTTACTGTCGTCACCGGTTTTATTTTCCACTTTGCCCACAGAAAAACCCACCTTTTTTAGGCTCGGTTCTTGTTTTTTGATAAACTCCTCCACAATTTTTCTAAAGGCTTTTTCTATGACGCTCACTGCATGCCCGTCCGGACAGAGGATCGTTAACCCGTTTTGGTCGTCGTCCAACCGCAACCCCATTCTTTGCGCATACATTTTGTAGACGCTGGGATTGCCGGCAAGTTCCAGCTCACTGGACAATTTTATCCACAAAAGATTTTCCTGGTCTGTCATAGTTTTGCGGGTGGGCAGGGTTTTAGTAAAGATAGTTATAGCTAGTTATCCACAAGACATCAAGCAACTTAAGTTATCCAAAACAAACTCTCTACTATTTGTAAAACACCAATCGCGGATGTTTGACTCCAGTCAAGAAAAAAGGTAGAATATTTGGGTTGGAGTCAAGATATGCAAAATCTTATAGAAACATACAACAGGCTGTTATTAGAACAGGAGCCCCCATATAAGCGGAAGTTTTATTCTGATTTTAGAAAAGAAGCTCGTTTTACAGGTATAGTCGGGGCTAGGGGTGTAGGTAAGACTACCTTTTTGTTAAATTATCTAAAAAACAACTACTCGGGTTCAGATCAGGCTCTTTATGTGTCAGCCGACAATTTATACTTTGTGGAACACACGCTTTTGGAAACGGCGGATAAATTCGTCAAAGAGTATAACGGGCAACTTTTATGTATCGACGAGGTTCATAGGTATAAAAACTGGAATCAGGAACTAAAAAATATCTACGACTCGTACCCAAAGCTAGCTGTAATGTTTTCCGGAAGCTCTAGTATGGGTTTAATTAAAGGTCATTACGACCTTTCCAGGCGCGTGATTTTAAAAACCATGTATGGTTTTTCTTTTAGAGAGTATTTGGAGGTGCAGGAACGATCGCAGTTTTCTGTAATTACAATGTCGGAAATAGTAAAAAACCATTTGAATTACGCCAAAGATTTAATGGCAGTACCAAAACTACTTGGTCATTTTAAAACATACTTAAAACAAGGCTATCTCCCTACTTTTATGGAGTTTTCTACTTACGATGCCTATAAAAGTAGCCTCCAAAACATAGTGGACAAAACAATCTTTGAAGATGTTAGCGCGTTTTATTCTCTATATACCTCAAGCTTGGACATCTTTAAGAAGATTTTATACTTTTTTGCCACCTCCGAACCTGGTGGGGTAAATATAAATAAGTTGGCGCAAAGTTTGGCAAAAGACAACTCCACAATTTCCGACTACATCCAAATTTTAAAGGAGTTGGGGTTGCTAAGATTTTTATTGACTAACAAACACGGTCACGCCTTGGTTAGAGATGCGGAAAAAATATATCTGGAGAATACCAATTTACTCTATGCCCTGAATGCCGAGGTTGGAAGAGAGGTTTTGGCCGGAACTTTGCGAGAGTTGTTTGTGATAGCAAGTATGCAGAATGCCGGTGAGCGGGTTTTTTTCTCTCCAGTTGGGGACATAGAATCCGAAGGACATGTGTTTGAGATCGGTGGGACGGGTAAACGGGTCGCGTCTCTGAAGGGCGTTGAAGGTGGCTTATTGATTAAGGATGATGTTTTATTGGGTGACTCTAGGACCATCCCGCTGTATTTGTTTGGATTTTTATCCTAATCCTGTATAATTACCACGCTATGCCAAAGACAAAAAGAACATTTCAACCAAAAGTCCGCAAAAGAGTGCGGTGCCACGGCTTTATGAAAAGGATGGCTACGCCAGGCGGTAAGCGCGTCCTCAAAAGAAGGATGCAAAAAGGTCGCAAGGTGTTGGCGCGGGAGTTGAAGAAGAAGTAGTGTGTTTGGAGAGACTTTGCGCACGCGTTTTGGTCGGTGTTTTCCAATCAAGTTGTCGATGAGTGTAGTAAACTATACCCATGCTTGCAAAGAAAAACAGAATCCATACCAGATTTGAGTTTGGCAAAGTTAAAAAATTTGGCGACTCTTACAGATACAGATATTTTTATCTTTACGCTCTGCCGATTGTCCGTTTGGAGAAAATCTCTAAAGGCCGGTGGGAAATTGGGGGCCAAACGCAGGTGGGTTTTTTAATGTCCACAAAACTGCATAAAAATGCCGTAGTCAGAAACAGGATAAAAAGATGGTTTAGGGCAAGTGTCAGGCAGAATTTTGATAAAATCTCTACAGGCTGGTGGTTGGTGTTTCACCCCAGATTTGGTTGTGTTGGCGCAGATTATGAAAAAGTTAACGCTGAAGTTACTGCAGTTGTACAAAAGCTATCTGTCGCCGGGCAGGCTCGGGCTTAAAATTTGCAGGTTTGAGCCAAGCTGTTCCCGCTACACTTTTGAAGCAGTTCAAAAGTACGGCGTCATCAAGGGACTTTTGTTGGGAGGCTGGCGTGTGTTAAGATGTAATCCATTCACTAAGGGTGGTTACGATCCAGTCAGGTAGTTGGTACAGGTTTATGGACGACTTGGCTGATTGGTTTTTTGGTGGAAGCGGGATGGTTCTTCCGAACGACCCCGCACCCCGCCAAGGCGGGGGAGGACTTAGCGAGGTGAACTATCCCGCGGAAATATTAAACAGAGTCGTATATGGTTGAACTTTGGAACACACTATTAATAGCCCCGCTCATGAACGCCATGGTGCTTTTGTACCGGTATGTGGGCAATCTTGGCTTGGCCATCATTATTCTATCTTTTTTTGTCCGACTCATTATGGTGCCGTTTTTTATCCCCAACCTTAAAACCGCCAAAAAGCAACGAGATCTTAAACCAGAGCTTGACGCCGTCAGGGAAAAATATAAGCACGACAAAAAAAAGCAAGCCGAGATGCAGATGGAGTTGTTTAGAAAACACGGTATTAATCCTGCTTCCGGCTGCTTGACAAATATTGTGACTTTGCTGGTGCCGATTGCCTTGTACGGCGTCATCAACGAAATCTCCCGCGCAGTTGATATCACCAGCATCAACCCCAAGCTTTACGCCGATTGGCTAAGATTTACCGCCGGCGAGGTTTTAACCAGCCGATTTTTGCTGTTTGACATGGCCAAACCCGACCGCACCTTTATTTTACCGGTGCTCTGCGCTGTTTTGCAGTTTGCCTCGTCTAAAATGATGTTACCGGCCATAAATAAAGCGGAAAAGTTAGCCGACAAAACTCCCCAAAAGTCAGACGATATGATGTACAACATGCAGGAGCAGATGCTGTACATGTTTCCCGTCATGATGCTGATTTTTGGGTTTAGTTTGCCTTCCGGTGTTATGCTTAATATTTTTGTCAGTACCGTCTTTACTTTAGTCCAAAGCTACTTTGTTATGGGTTGGGGCGGGCTGGCTCCTTTTGTCCAAAAACTCAAAAAAAGTTAAGTGTGGTAAAATACCGTCGTGCAAAATGAAATTCTAGAAAAACTTGTCAAAACAACGCTGGATCACCTACAGGTAAATTATGAGTGTGTAATTAAAGACGCGGAGGACGGGGTGCTGGTGGAAATTACCGGCCGTGAGCTTAATCATCTAATAGGTTTTAGGGGCGACACTTTAAACGGGCTTCAACACTTTTTAAATTGCGCTTACTACAATCAGTCGGGCGAGTATGTCCGCGTACTGGTGGACATTAACGGCTACCGCGATCAGCGCAAGGATAAGCTGGAAGATATGGCCAAGAATTTTATTGACCGCGTAAGATTTTTTAATCAGGAAGTCGAGATGCCGGCTATGAGTCCCGCGGAGCGCAGGATCGTCCATACCTTTGTGTCTGAGTACGACGATGTTGCTAGTGAAAGCGTCGGTGTGGGTCGGGACCGTCGGGTGGTTTTGAAGCCCAAGAAGTAGCTTCCCTGCGACGAAGAAACGTCAACCTAACATGAAGTTTAAATGCACGCAAGAAAACCTGTCAAAAGCGTTAGCAACCGTCAACAAGGCGGTTTCTGTTAAGGCGACCCTGCCGATTTTAGGTAACATTTTGTTTACGGCAAAAAACGGGACTTTAACGCTGTCGACCACCAACCTGGAGACCTCCATTCAAACTACCGCCCACGCCTCCGTAGAGGAAGACGGTACGGTTGCGGTACCGGCAAAATTATTTACCGAGTTTGTTTCTACCCTTTCGCCAGGCGCTTTGGATGTTGTTACCGAGGTAAATTCTATTAAAGTTATCTCTGCCACCAGTAGAGCCAAATTTACCTGCATGTCAGCCGAGGATTTTCCAGCTATACCGTCGGCCAAAGCCGGTGTAGAAATCAGCCTTAACGCCAAGGAGTTTGCTTCCGCGGTTGCCGTGTGCGCTTTTTGTGCCGCGGTTGGAGATTCCCGCCCCGCGCTTACGGGCGTGTTACTTAAAAGAACCGGCACCGATTTTATTGTTGTAGCGACGGATGGTTTTAGGCTTTCCGAGAAAAAACTCACTTTAGACCAGGAAACCGGCGAGGATTTTAGCTTACTAGTGCCAGCAAAGACCTTGGGCGAGGTGGCAAGAATGTTTTCTGGCTCGGAAGACGCGCTAAAACTCACTTACAGTGGCTCGGAAAATTTAGCGGTTTTCCAATCCGGCGCTGTTGTGGCGTCCATCCGCATTTTGGACGGCGAATTCCCCGATTACACCAGAATAATCCCCCAAAGTCACACCCTTACCGCGAGAGTAGCGTCTGCGGAGTTGCTGCAATCCATAAAACTTGCCAATGTTTTTGCAAAGGACTCCAAAGAGGGTAACAACTTAATGCGGGTGACTTTAAACCCATCCGGCGAGTGCGATGTCTACTCCACAACCGCCCAAAGTGGTGAGGGCTCTGCCAAGTTAAAGATGGAGGTAGATGGCATCGAGCCGGTAACCTTGTCGTTTAATTCTAAATATCTGTTGGACTTTTTAAACGCTGTAAAGTGTGACGAGCTGGAAATCCTTACTGCCGGTGAGTCCATCCCCTGCCTGTTCAAGTCGCCCCAGCTCGATAACTTTCTGCACCTGATCATGCCAGTCAAACTCAATAATTAGCCCCACATATACCAATAACCGCCGATTGTTGTATACACCAGTTTACAATAAACTCCATTTATTGTATACTAAAACCGCAAAAAGGCACCTATGACGACAAAAGTCCGAATATTACAATATAATCCTTGGGTGTTAGACCCCGGCTTTAGGTTTGAAGAAGGGGGTTTTACCAAGAGATTTGTTTACCAAACCATCCAAGACGCTCTAAACTTGCGTCTGATACTTTCTATCTCCGGTCTGCGGAGAGTAGGAAAAACCACCATTTTGCGCCAATTGGCAAACTATTGTTTAGACCAAGGCAGGAAAGTCTTTTATTATCAATTTAGCGAGACTGACAGGAACATCGATAGGGTTATGGAGATGGCGCTTGAGGGGTTTATTAACCAGCCCGCGCATACAGCCTCTGCGGTGTTTTTGTTGGACGAGCTCCACTTTGCAAAAAATTGGCAGGAAGTTTTAAAGCACTATTACGACCTAAACAAAAATCTGCAGTTTGTGGTAACCGGCTCCTCCAGTCTGTATGCAAAAAAAGATATAAAAGAAAGCATGGCGGGGCGGATTTTAGACTTTGATGCCGGCGTTCTGTCTTTTAAAGAGTACTTGTATTTAAAACACAGGCACCTTGCGCCTAATCTGGCCGTGGAAGATGTGGTTGACGCTTTAGCCGATCCCGCGGAAGTGTTTAACCAACTAACGCTGTGCCAAACTGCCACAGATTTGTATAAAGATGAGGTTTGGGACTATTTGGTGCAGGGTGAGTTTGCGGAAATCATCAACTATCAGGATCGTGGTTTGGTGTTTAAATATTTGACTGAATCTGTGCTGGAAAAGATTTTTAGCAAAGATATTAAAGTTTTTAATATAGAGAAAACCGACGAGTTGCAAAAACTGCATCGGGCGCTGATGGAGTCGGCCAGCCAGACATTTAGTGTGCTAAATTTGTCTAGGGATTTGGGAATCGCCAGACCCACCGTCAAAAAGTATATTAGCGTTTTGCAAAAAGCGTATCTTATTACTGTAGAAAAAAACTATTTACGGAGCGTGCGCGCGCAGGAAAAATCGCTTGACCGCGTATATACGACATCCCTTAACATCCTTTCCGCCGTTATGGGTATTAACGATTATACTAATTACCGGTACAGCGACTTTTTAGGTCATGTGGTGGAAAATTATGTGGTAACCAAGTTACGGCGGGTTTTGCGGAGTACCCAGGGCGTAAATTTTTATAACAAGGGCGGTCGGGAAGTGGATATTATTGTTGATTTAGGGAGTAGCGTTTTGCCCTGCGAGATTAAGTTTAAAGCCGAACTAAAGCCCGCAGATGTCAGGAGTTTGTTGGACTTTATGGACGCGCAGAATTTGTCCGCCGGGTTTGTTTTTTATAGCGGTGAGAATAAAATTATCGATTTTGGCAACGGTCAGGGGGCAAAAAAGCTGTATGCCGTCAATTGGGTTTAGATAAGCGGGGCGGAGGGATCAATGGGTTTGTAGACGGGCTTTCGGGGCGGTTCGTCGTCCGACAAAATTGGCGATAGGGTTATTTGATTCGTTTGTTGTGACTGTTTTGGTTGTTCCGGTTGCTTTAGTTGTTCTGTCTGATTAGGTTGTTGAGTGGGCTGTTGGATTTGAGGGCCCGATCCAGTAGCACCTGACGAATCGGACGCCTGCGGTTTAGATTGCGGTTGCGCTCCCTGAATAGTCGGTTGGTTGAAGTTGGGTTTGGTCTGACTGGATGATTGACCTGACGGGTAGTTAGGCTTTGGTTGAGGTTTATTGGAAGCTTCCAAAATAGCTTTACCGCTGATTAACCCCCGCTCGCGTAGCTTAAGAAGTTCCGCGGGATTGGTGGTGATTAGATTATGCTCAGCCTCACTAGCTACAACCCTGATGGCTACATGGTTGGCGCCGGCAAAGAACAGCCCCTCGCCCTGACCCGCACCCAACAACAGCCGTTTTTCTCCTTCCGACAGGTAAAAAGTGTCCGCAACTTTATCAATGGCCGCAGGATGTTGTTTGAGCAAAACCTGAATTGATGAGTTGGTAACAATCGCTTTGCCGTACTCGCTGGTCAAAAAGTCGTCCACATCCTGTGAAATTGTCGTTAAGCCCAAATAATACTTGCGGGCTCGCTTAGCGATGCCGTAAATAAACCGCGCGGAATCCTCGTTTTGCATCAGGTACCACGCCTCTTCCACAATCAAAATGCGCTTTTTTAAGTCGCGCCTGATCTTGGTCCAGATAAAGTCCAAAATAATGTAAAAGGCGATGGGCCGCAGAATATCCTCCAGGTTTTTGGTAGAAAACACCGTCATTTTACTGTTTAAGTTGACATTGGATTGCGAGTCAAAAATACCCGCAAGTGACCCTCTAATGTACCGCTCCAGTCGCTCCGCCATGCCTTTTGCCTCCGGTTCATCCGCGCCCAGGAGCACCTTATATAAGTCCTCCATAACCGGTGGCTCTTTGGTCATTTGGGTTTCCGGATCCGGCGTGATGCCTTTAATGCGGTAGGTTTCTATGAGCGCGCGGTCCAAAATTGCTTCTTCTGCGGACGACATGTCTTTAAAGATAAGTTTTAACAGAGTGTGGAGCGACAGAATTTTTTGACCCAACTCGTTTTCTCCTTCCACGGCAATGTTGGAGAGGTCAAACGGATTAATGCGCGCCTTTGAGTTGGCAGAAAAGCTAATAAAGTCGCCGCCTACCGCTTCGCACAGCATTTTATATTCTTCTTCCACATCAATAATAATGATTTCCGCACCAAATACCAAAGAGCGCAGGGCTTCCAGTTTTACAAAATACGACTTACCAGAACCTGACTTGGCGAACACCACGGTGTTGGCGTTTTCCATGGAGAACCGGTCAAAAATAATAAGCGAGCCGTTGTGCCGGTTGATGCCGTACATGATGCCGGTTTCTTGAGTGAGATCGGACGAGGTGAACG
>CAZTSS010000003.1:819-21390 GCA_964616765.1 uncultured Candidatus Saccharibacteria bacterium | reverse complement strand
AAGAAACAGCAGGAGGAGCATTTAAGCGTTACAAAATACGACGGTCATTGTTTGAGTTTGACTCCTGACCAGATTGCAGAGAAGCTAGCATCTGGTATTCCGTATGTCGTACGGCTAAAAGTACCAAAAGGTCGGGTTGTTTCTTACGACGACATGTTTCTGGGACAAATCGATGTTCCCTCGGCTGACATTGAGGATCAGATTCTGTTAAAGTCGGACGGTTTTCCAACCTACCATCTTGCTGTGGTGGTGGACGATCATTTAATGGGTATCACACACATTTTACGCGGAAGGGAATGGCTTCCGTCCACCCCAAAACATGTTTTACTCTATGAGTTTTTTGGCTGGGAGATGCCAAAAACCGGGCATTTTCCGGTACTTAAAGAGGTTGGGTCGACAAAAAAAATGTCAAAGAGATTTGGAGATGTGACGGCGGCAGAATTTCTGAAAAACGGCTATCTACCGGAGGCGTTGCTGAATTTTATTATGCTGTTGGGTTGGAATCCCGGAACTGAAACCGAGATTTTTTCGTTAGAGGAATTTATTCGGGCTTTTTCTTTGGACAGGGTTCACAAAACAGACTTAGTTGCTTTTGATAGGGAAAAATTGTTGTGGTTTAATGGCTGTTATCTTCGTCAATGTTCCGAGTCGGTATTGTACGACAAACTATCTGCTTGGGCGGAAAAGTGGGAAGTTGATTTGACTTTGGAATTAGCAGACAAGAAGAAAGCCGAGAAAGTTTTGGCTCTGGTAAAAGACCGGATGAAAACCCTAGCCGAATTTAAGATTTTGGTCGAGTACTTTTACATCGATCCTAAGGTTGATACTAAAGCATTTTCTAGTGATTCTGGAGACGAGTGGAAAAGCATGTTGACCGGATTGGCTGATAAGTTTGCCGGTGTGGAGGAAAGCTCTTGGATAAAGGAGAATCTGGACATTATAGCTCATGATTTTTGTAACGCGACCGGTTTTTCCACTAAAGAGGTGTTTATGACTTTACGTCTTGCAGTTACAGGTCAAACAGCTACCCCACCACTTTTTGATGTTTTGGAATTGTTAGGCAAGCAGTCGACGCAGTCCAGAATTAAGGCCGTCCTGGAAACAAAATCTAGTTAAATTAGAGACAACTTGTTGACAAAACCACCCGCCTGAAATAGAGTCGCTTTAAAGAAATTTTCACTGCAGAAGGAGGAAATATGGCACAAAAAGCTGAAAAAGTTGAGAAGTCCGATAAGGGGGAAAAAACCGGCAAGGCGTTGGCTTTGCAATCGGCGTTGGACCAAATTAAAAAGTCGTATGGAGATGGTTCAATTATGAAATTGGGCGACAAGGTGCAGGAAAAAATTGCGACCATACCGACCGGATCAATCGCGTTGGACTTGGCTTTGGGTATTGGTGGCTTGCCAAAAGGTAGAATCATTGAGATTTATGGCCCGGAATCGTCCGGTAAGACTACTTTGTGTCAGCATATTATTGCCGAAACTCAAAAAATGGGTGGAACGGCAGCGTTAATTGACGCGGAGCACGCTTTTGATCCTATTTACGCGGAAAAAACCGGTGTGAACATCAAGGATCTGTTGGTTTCCCAACCCGACACTGGCGAGCAAGCTTTGGAAATTGCGGACACCCTAATAAGAAGCAACGCGGTGGACCTGATTGTGGTAGACAGCGTGGCGGCGTTAGTACCTAAGGCAGAAATTGAAGGCGACATTGGGGATAGCTTTATGGCGTTGCAAGCCCGGCTCATGAGCCAATCGTTAAGACGGCTTTCCGGCGCTGTTAGCAGATCAAACTGCACTCTGGTGTTTACTAACCAATTAAGGATGAAAATTGGCGTCATGTTTGGCAACCCGGAAACAACTCCCGGAGGTCGGGCGCTTAGATTTTACGCCAGCGTTAGGATGGAGATAAGGAAGATTGAGGATATCAAGGGCGAGGGTCAGGCCACAGGAATACGATGCAAGGTGACGGTAAGGAAAAATAAGGTTGCTCCGCCTTTTAGGGTGGCGGAGTTTGATATTATGTTTGCCCAAGGCATTAGCAAGGAGGGCAGTTTGTTGGATGTCGGCTCGGAATTTGGGTTGGTCAAAAAATCCGGCTCGTGGTACGAGTATAACGGTGAAAAACTTGGCCAAGGCAAAGAGTCCGCACGCGCATACTTAAAAGAGAATAAAAAACTTGCCGATGAGTTAGAGAAAAAAATCCGGGACTTTTCCAAGGATAAATCCGAGGAGTTTCTATCTTTAGGCCAGGATGAGACCGAAACGGACGACTCGCTGTTGTCAAAACCATCCGACGAAGATGAGTAGCAAAAATGTGGAGAGGTTGTAAAATATGTTTATGAAGAAAAAAACTTACAAAAGGTCGGGCTACATCCATGTAGCCGGTAGGTGGATTAAAACTGGCTCAGAGGCTCATCCTGCCATTATGCCTCCGGGTTATAGCCCCGAATATATGAAGGACCTTATAAGGTACATAGGCTCTCACAAGCCATTTCCAGTTTCCGTAGCTACTGAACTAGAAAATGAATGCTCTTACTGCGGTCAAAAAAAGAGAAGCTAGTGTCATTTTGGACACAAACATCCTCCAATACCTAAACTGCTCAGCGTTTTTAAAGGATCTTCTTGAGTACTTAGACTCTTTTGTTGATTTTGGGAAAACACTAAAAGTATCGGAAATAAGCATTTTGGAAATATTGTCAGGATGCACCCCTAGACAAGAAGAGGAAGTGTTTGATATTTTGGCCCGGTTTCCCAAACAACCTATTAGCGAAGAAGTGTTAATAACTGCCGGAAGACTCCAAAACATTTACAGGACTTACGGCGTCGAAGAGGGTCGGATAAGTCTTGCAGATCGGATAATTGCCTCAACAGCCTTTGTCACCAGTTCAGATATTGTAACTTCCGATGTCAATGATTTTCCTAGGCCTGTATTTAAAGAGTCGCACGAGGAACTCTTTTTCTACAGAAGGAAAAATAAGACAAATGTTCAAGTCGTGCAGGTTTTGAGTCCAAATTTTGACCTAATGATTGACTAATCTCTATGTCTGATGATTTATACCAAGGACTTTTGACCAAAGTTTTAGGATTTCTCTCTTATCGTTCTAGGACTAGGAGAGAGTTAGATCAAAGAATCGACCGATACCTAAAATCCTATAAGGATATAGGAATTCAGGAGTTTGAGGATACAAAACATAGGGTCTTGGACTATCTAGACCAAAATAAGTTGATCGACGATGAAGGTTTTGCGAGGCTTTATATTGACTCTAAGGGTAGAGGTAAAAGCATCTTAGGTAGGCAGGCTATACTTTATAAACTGATTCAGAAGGGAATTCCCAAAGGTGATGCAAAGAGCTACTTGGATAAATCGCTTTCAGTACAGGACGAACTTATCGCTGCAAAAAAAATCTTAGATCGTAAGTATAAAGTACCACCAGTTCCCATTGACGGGCATCTCGATAAGTCGGACAACAGAGACCTTGAGGCCAGAAAAGCCCGAGAGGCAATGGTCAGATACCTTGTCGGACGGGGATTTTCTTACGATATTGCCCGTCAGGCGGTTGACTATTTGCTAAAACGCCCGTAAAATCAGACTCGCTTATGAAATTCACATTTTTAAGGAGGATATATGGATACATTCTTGGTGCTGTCAGTGGTAGCGCTTTCTGTACTTGTGGCGGTTCTTGCTTATGCGCTAGTCAAAAAGGGCAAAACTCTTACCCGGGAAAAGCCGGAAGCTGAAAAGCCTGTACTTAGTAATTTAGATAAATCGCAGGCAGGTAGGCAGATTGACGACTTAAGGGATCAGGAAGCCGGGCGGGTTTCCCAAATCGCTCGACCGGATCAATTGGATCGGTCAAGTCAATCAAGTCAATCAATTCAATCAAGTCAAGCAAGTCAGCCAAGCCAGCAAGGTCAACCAAGTCGCTTGGATCAAGTAAGTCGGCCAGATCAACCAAATCAGCCAAATTACCAAAATCAGCCCGCTTTTCATCCACAGCAGACGCCAAAGCAGGAAGTCGCGCCGGAACAAGTCCAAAAATACATTGATCAAGCCAAAGCTAAGGCCAGGGAACTTATTCTGGAGGCAAAAGACGAGTCGATAAGAATCAAAAGTACCGCGGAGTCGGAGTCGGCCAAAATTAGAGCTGAAGTTACCACGCTCGAAAAGAAAGTCGCCGACAAATTAACCCAACTGGATCAAAAGGAAAAAGATTTGGAAGATAAAACCCAAAAGATTAGTCAGACAAAAGAAGATCTCCAAAAGGACAAGCAAAAACTGGACCAGTTGGTGTTGGAGGCGCAAGAAAAACTTACTAGCGTTTCCGGCTTGACTAAGGAAGAGGCAAAAAACCAGCTACTTGCCAGTGTGGACAAAGAGCTCAAACAGGAAAAAGGCAAGCGGGTAAAGGAGCTGGAGGAAGAGCTTAAAAGCGAGTCCGACAAGTTGGCCCAGGACATTTTGATTACCGCCATGCGTAAGGGCGCTACGGATTTAGTGGTGGAACATACGGTTTCTAAAATTAAGTTGCCCGACGAGGATATGAAGGGCCGAATCATCGGTAAAGAAGGTCGGAATATCCGCACTTTTGAGGAACTTACGGGGGTGGACTTAGATATGGACAGCTCGCCCGGGGACATTATGATTTCCTCGTTTGACCCGGTTCGACGGGAAATTGCCCGGCTTGCGCTGGAGAAATTAATTGCGGACGGTCGAATCCAGCCGGCGCGGATTGAGGAATTGGTTTTGGCAACTCAAAAAGATATGGATCAGATTTTGTTTAAGGAGGGTGAGAACCTTTGCCACAGACTGGGCGTGTACAATTTGCCTCGGGATATTGTGGCGGTGCTGGGTCGGTTTAAATTCCGATTTTCGTATGGCCAAAACATGATTGAGCATACCATCGAGGAAACGCGGATTGGTGTATCTATAGCTCAAGAGCTTAAAGCTGATGTGGAGACTGTTAAGCTTGGGTGTTTACTGCATGACATTGGGAAAGTAATTTCCGACGAGGAGGGGACGCACATCCAGCTGGGTGTGGACTTTATCAAAAAGTACAAATTGCCGGAAAAGGTTGTTAATTGCGTGGCCGAACATCATGGGGACAAGCCGTTTACTTCTATTGAATCAGCGGTGGTTAATCTGGCTGACCATATAAGTGGTGCCAGACCCGGCGCAAGAAGCGAGGATTATGAGTCGTACAAGAAGCGCATGACTGATTTAGAGGAGGCGGCCACATCTTTTGACGGAGTAGAGAAAGCTTACGCGATTTCGGCGGGTCGGGAGGTACGGGTTATCGTTAAACCCGAGCGAGTGGATGACGCTACGGCGTCTGTATTGGCACGGGAAATAGCTAAAAAAATTGAATTGGAGCAAAGTTACCCGGGCGTGGTTAAGGTAACGGTTATTAGGGAAATTCGGGTGTCCGAGACAGCGAAGTGATTTTATTAGGTAAGTGACTATGGGCGAGGCAGTTAGCGGATTGCGAGGGTTCGGGCGTCCGCCAAAGGCGGACAGGGACCCGACCCGAGCAAACGCTAACTGCCGAACAACAAGGTAAGTTATGAAAATACTTTACATCGGAGAGATAGTAGCCAAATTAGGGCGGAAAGCCGTCAAAGAAGTATTGCCAACCCTGCTTTCTGGTGATAGTATTGACCTTGTTGTCGGCAACGCCGAGAATTTGGCGGGAGGACGGGGCGCAACTAAGGAAACGCTTGAGGAGATGATGTCGGTGGGGGTTAATTACTTTACCGGCGGAGATCATATCTTTTGGCATAAGGATCTTGAGGACGACTTGGAGAGCCTGCCACTAGTTTGTCCGGCAAATTTTCCCGCACCCGCCTCAGGCAAAGTATTTGGCGTAGCGGAGACAAAAGAAGGTAGAGTAGTTTTACTAAACCTTATGGGCAGAACCTTTATGAACGAAAATTTTGACAGCCCCTTTCAGAAAATCGATTTTCTATTGGACTCATTTTTACCAGCTCAAGGTGTTGATGCGCAACAGGATTTTATTTTGGTGGACTTCCATGCAGAAGCCTCAAGTGAGAAGTTGGCGTTTGCCAATTATGTGGACGGTAGGGTGGGGGCGGTAATTGGGTCTCATACCCACATTCCAACGGCGGATCCGCAGATTATGTCAAAAGGGACTTATTTTATTAGCGATGCGGGTATGACGGGATCGGCTGACTCGATTTTAGGTGTTAAGACCGAGATTATTTTAAACAGATATTTGACGGCCAGACACCAAAAGTTTGAATGGGAAGAGCAGGGTCGGGCGTGGTTTAGAAGTGTCCTGATAGATACCAAAGCCAAACAGCTTACCAGAATTGACAGGCTTGTTTAGCCTTTGAAAGGGGGTGTAACACATGTCAAAATTTGAGATTGTAAACCAACTTGCCGACAAGGCAGGTCTTACCAAAGTTGATTCCACCAAAGCATTGGATGCGTTGGAGGCAATCATCCAGAAAGCTCTTGCAAAGGGTGAGAAAGTGACTTGGACCGGGTTTGGAACCTTTGAAGTTAGAAAAAGAGCCGCCAGAACAGGCAGGAATCCTCAAACAGGAGCTCCTATGCACATTCCGGCAACCAAATCTCCCGCTTTCAAGGCAGGAAAAGGTCTTAAGGATGCAGTAAAGTGACGCTACGCTACTCTTCCAGCAAGTAATCTTGCTGGAAGACAACGGGATTTAGGATAAGAGCGACGGAGGGGACTGTTAAAGCGCCCCTCCGTTTTGGTAGTTAAACCGGACAAATGGAGCTGATGTGGGTTTCCAAAACTGGCGCCAAACTGGTAACAGCGTCATCTCGCAGATGCTGGGGCACTTTATAGTACTCCCCAGGTAAGGTAAACCAAAAAGTCGAGCCTTTATTTAACCCCGCGCTTTCAACACCTACAGCCCCGCCCATACTTTCCACCAGATTTTTTACTATATACAGGCCCAAACCCGTCCCACCGGATTCAGCTACGGTTTGATATGAGTTGTCAATCCGGCCAAACTTGTGAAACAGTCTTTTAATATTCTCCGGATCTATGCCTTTACCGCTGTCGTTTACTGTAAACTTAATAAAATCGTCCGCCGTTTTTTCAACCGTCAGCTTAATCCAACCGGTGGAAGTAAATTTAATGGAATTTCCTAGCAAGTTAATGAGCATTTCCTGAAGCTTACCTCGATCGGTGTAGACATATCGGCAATCTTCGCCAACCTTCGAGGTAAATACCAAACCTTTTTCCTGCGCCTTTACACCAAAATCCTGATTAATGCTTTCCAAAATACTTCTGATGTCCAGCTCCTCTATTCTTAGTTGCAAGGCGTTTTGGTCTATTTTTGACGCGCTTAAAGTGTCATTAATCATATTCAGCATGCGCTCCACTCCGCCTTGGGCTTTAACCAGATAGTCCAGCTGTTTGTCGGTCAGCTTGCCGTACTTAGCATTCCCCAACATCCACAAATAGCTTTTTATAATCGTCATTGGGGTGCGGAGTTCGTGGCTGGTGATGGAGATAAACTCGTCTTTGGATTTTTCCAGTAATTTTTCCCGCGTGATATCCGTCAAGGTGATAATACATTCGTCCTCGCCTTGGGGGTTTTTAATGCTGGTCGACTGGAGTTTAAGATACCTCCGACCTTTTGGAGATTCAAGAATCATATTTTGTAAGGTGACATCGGCTGGTTTAAAACAGTAATTTTCCGGCGTGATTTCTTTTTCTTGGTCGTCCGTAAGTTTTAGCAATTCTCCCAGATCTTTTCCTTCTGCTTCTTGACTTGCGGTGCTTAGCAGTTCTTCTGCGGTTTTATTAACGAGTCGAATTTTATATTCTCTATCAACCGCGACAACGGCCTCGGAAATGTTATACAGCAGATTTTCTGTGTGCTTTTTCTCCTCGACCAGCTCCAATCCCCGCTTATAAATCTGTTGAGCTAATTCTTGATGCCTCGGATCGTTGCAAATAATTTTCTGACTATCGGGAGCAGGTTGAGGCATAGCTAAAATGTAGCAGTAGTGCTAACAAGCGTCAAATTTGGTATTATTTTGGGCATGGTTAAACCGGTTCCGCAAATGGAGGACGATGTTCTCGCCTTTTGGAAACAAGAAAAAATCTTTGAAAAGTCAGTAGAAAAAAATCCCGTTAGCAACTCCTATGTCTTTTACGACGGTCCACCCTTTATTTCCGGCCTTCCCCATTACGGTCATCTGCTTGGGTCCATAGCCAAAGATGTTATTCCTAGGTACTGGACTATGAAAGGCAAGCGCGTTGAGCGGGTGTGGGGTTGGGATGCTCATGGTCTGACGGTGGAAAATAAAGTTCAAGCTCGGCTTGGCATTAAAAACAGGCGCGATATTGAGAAATTTGGGTTAGAAAAATTCACGGAGGAGTGTTACAAGTATACTTCGGAGATTTCGGCGGAGTGGGCTTGGTATGTGGATAAGATTGGTCGGTGGGTTGACTTTGACAACGCTTACCGTACGACTGATCAGAAGTACATGGAGAGTGTGATTTGGGCGTTCAAACAATTGTACGAAAAAGGCCTAATCTACGAAGGTATCCGGACTTCACTTTATTGCACGACTTGTGGAACGCCGGTCTCAAATTTTGAGATTGCCATGGACAACTCCTACAAAGATTATGAGGATCCGGCAATTACCGTTAAGTTTAAAGTTTTGACGGAGGGTAAGTTTAAAGACGCTTGTATTTTGGCTTGGACGACTACTCCTTGGACAATTCCCTCCAACCGCGCTTTAGTGGTCGATCCAAAGGAAGATTATTTAGTTTTTGAAAGCGAAGTTCCGGGAAATAGGTACATTTGTGCTAAAAAGCGGTTGGAAGCAGTAATCGGAAATTCTAAGCACAAGGTTTTGGAAGAATTTAAGGGAACGGAATTGCTGGATTTGGAATACGAACCACCCTACAGGTTTTTCAGGTCGACCGCAAAAGAATTTAAAGTATACGAATTTGAAGGTATGGTTAACATGGATGAAGGTACCGGCATTGTTCACAGCGCACCTGGATTCGGCGATATCGACACCCAAATGGGTAGGCACTATGGTCTCCAAATTATGATGACGATTGATGGCGAGGGTTGTTTTGTCTCTGGCGACGCCGGGGAAAACCCTTTTGCCGGCATGTTTTACACTAAGGCCAATCCGGTAATAACTGCAGATTTAGAGGCGCGTGGCTTTTTGTTTGACAACACCAAGATAACTCATAGAGTTCCTTATCATGATAGATGTAACACGGTTTTAATCCAAAAAGCCCAAAATTCGTGGTTTGTGGATATCGCAAAGTTAAAAAATCAACTGATCGACAACAACAAGGACATAAATTGGGTGCCGGCACACATTAAGGAAGGCCGGTTCAGACTAGGCATCGAACAGGCGCCCGATTGGTGTATTTCACGGACGCGGTTTTGGGCTACGCCCATGCCGGTTTGGGAGTCGGACGACGGGGAGCGCGTGGTAATCGGCTCCATTAAAGAACTGGAAGATTTAGCGGGCAAAAAGGTGGAGAATCTCCACCGGCCGTATATTGACGGGATTACTTTCACCAAGGATGGTAAGTTGTTTAAGCGTCGCGCGGAAGTATTGGATTCTTGGATGGAAGCGGGTTCCATGCCCTACGCGCAAATTCACTACCCGTTTGAAAACAAAGATAAGTTTGAGCAAAGCTACCCTGGCGATTACATTGTAGAATACATTCCGCAGGTTCGGGCGTGGTTTTATGTCATGCATGTTTTGTCCACCGCTCTTTTTGGCACCAAGTCGTTTAAAAATGTCGTCTGTACCGGTACTATGGCCGGAAACGATGGTAGAAAAATGAGTAAGACTTTTGGCAACTACGCGGATCCCAAGGATGTCCTAAACAAGTACGGTGGTGATGCTTTAAGACTTTACTTGCTTGGATCACCGTTGATGGTGGGTGAGAATGCCAATTTCGATGAGCAGGATATAAGAAATAAACTGCAAAGAACCCTTAATCCGCTTTGGAACAGTTACAAGTTTTTTGAGACTTATGCTACTGTCAACAATTGGAGAGCAGAGGGGAAAGCTGTTTCTTCGGACAATATTCTTGACGCCTGGATCAAGTTACGCCTGGATTGGACCATAAAACAAATTGCAAAGAATCTAGAAGACTACACCACTCCTCCTGCGGTTAGAGTTTTGGAGGACTTTGTGGACGACTTATCGCGTTGGTACATTAGAAGATCGCGGGATAGGATTTCCGGCGGGGATAAGGTGGCGCTATTTACGCTGTACAAAGTTTTGGCGGTGTTTTCCAATGCGGTTGCGCCGATTATCCCGTTTTTGACCGAATCTATTTATAAGGTATTGAAACAGTTTGACGACTCTTTGGTTTGGGAGTCCGTTCATTTGAGTCCGTTTACCGATTTTTCTTACGACCATGCTGACGCAGAGAAAATACTACTCGACATGGAGGTGACTAAGAAAATTGCATCATTAGCCCTATCGGCGCGGACGGGAAAGGGTATTGCGGTAAGACAGCCGTTGGCAAAAGTCACGGTTTCCGGCGCGATCCAATTAAGTCCAGAATACGAGCAGTTAATAAAAGATGAGGTTAATGTTAAGGCGGTGGATTGGGTTTTGGCCGACTCTACAACATCCGTGGATGCTAAAGACCAAACCAAGCCCGAACTTACCGTCGTACTTGATACCAACATTACCGACGACTTAAAAACAGAGGGTTACGCGCGTGAGTTAGTACGGGCTATCCAGGATTTGCGTAAAGAACAAGGGCTGACGGTAAGTCAAAAAATTACAGTTACCTACCCAAACACACCGGAAAATGCCAAAGCGGTGGAGGCTTTAGGTGAGGAAATCAAACAAAAAGTTGGAGCCACGGACCTGTTACCCGGTAATACATTAACTATAACATACTAAGTAGTTTTGGTATATCGTGCTATACCAAAATTGGCTAAAACGGTATACCGCGATATACTGTGTTTTGTGACCTGGTTTTTATTTACCATTATCTCGCCGGTTTTAAACGCGGCGGTGAATTATATTGACAAGTATTTAATAGAAAAAGTTGTGCAGGGCAGGGGAATCGGCTCGTTGATTATTTTTTCTGCGTTGATGGGCTTGCCCGTGGCCTTGCTGATTTTGCTCTTTAACCCCCAGGTTTTTGGCATCTCTCTTAATCATGCGCTTTTGATCATGCTTAACGGGACTTTTTATGTGGCTTGGGTTTTACCCTATCTTTACGCCTTAGAAAAAGACGACGCTTCCGTTGTCGCCCCGTTGTTTCAGCTTTCCTCCGTTCTGACGCTTGTCTTGGGCTACTTTGTTTTGGGGGAAGGTCTGACTCTCGTCCAACTATTGGGCTGTTTGTTAATTTTGATAGGAGCGGTTGGTCTTACTTTAGAAAAATCCGACGCAGGTTTCAAAATAAAATTGGGGACACTTTTACTGATAGGTCTCTCCTGCTTGTTTATTGCTATAAGTGGCGTGGTGTTCAAGTTTGTAGCTTTGGAAGAAAGTTTCTGGGTAACCTCTTTTTGGGAGAATCTAGGCATCTTCTTGTCGTCATTACTACTTTTTCTTGTGCCGAGCTATCGGCGACAGTTTGTTCATGTTGTCAAGACAAACGGACCAAAAATCATTGCGCTCAATACTGTCAATGAAACCATAGTAATTATTGGAAAAATTACCCTAAACTTTGCCACCTTGCTTGTACCCATCTCTATGGTGTATTTTGTGGCAGAAGGTTTTCAGCCGTTCTTTGTTTTAGCCTACGGCATTCTCTTGTCCCTTTTCTTTCCAAAACTTACCAGCGAGAATATCCAAAGTTCGGTGGTAATCAGAAAACTCTTTGCTATTATGGTAATGTTTCTAGGGACTTATTTGCTGACTTTTTAACAGTATGGCTACGCAAAACGATAATAGAGCTACCATTCTCGAAAATAGATCCCGTGGCTTTAGAGCCGGAGGTATTGTTATTAAGGATGAGAAAATTCTGTTAATGCATCAAATTGTCCGGGGCGAAGCTTTTTATACATTGCCAGGAGGACATTGGGAGGCGGGCGAAACGCTAGAAGAAACTTGTCGGCGTGAAATTAAAGAGGAATTTAATATCAATGTAAAAGTAGGAAAACTGGTGTTTTTGCTGGACACAACAACCAGAATAGCTTTTTATTTTCTTTGCGACTATGTTGGGGGCAAAATCGCTTTAGGTGGACCGGAGAAAGACAGAATGAACAACGATGAGCAGTATTTTGTGGAGTGGGTTAGCGTGGATAAGATCCAAGAGCTCGATATGATCCCACGCGTCGCCAGAGAAGGTTTGCTTAGAGTGTTGGCAGGAGGCGACGAAAAGCTGTTTTTATTGGCCGAAAGTTAGTTAACAGTATTTTGGCATATAGCTTAATATTGTATGGACTATCAAAATGAATACTTACAATTGCATAAGGACTTACATGATGTTGATGTTGATTCCAAAGTAGGCGCTATTGTAGGTATCTTACCCAAAGATGCGAGAATACACTCAATATTGGATGTAGGTTGTGGGTCTGGAAAAATCCTGATCCAATTATCCCAGATACTTGGTACTGATAATAACACCGGTATAGATATTTCCCAAAAAATTATTGATGTGGCCAAAAGTAACGATTCAGACGGGAGAATAACTTGGTTAGCAACCGATGTGTTCTCCCATGCTTTGTCTAAACATGACGCCGTGCTAGCAGTAGATATTGTGGAACATGTAGAGGACGATCGACTTTTTCTGAAAAGAATAAGCCAGTTGGGAGACTTTGTTGTTATTAAGGTTCCTATTGAGGAGAATTTCGTAAACTATGCAATTAAGTTTCTAAGCGGTGGTTGTATTGATCCGTTGTTGGATACGGAAGTAAGGTATGGGCACATCCATCACTATAGTATTCGGGATTTTTTAAGCCTACTGGCTGAGAGTAATTTACATGTTGTCAAAGTTGAATATATGCACCTACCAAAGAGGAGCCGGTTATTTTGGGAAATACTTAGGGTAGTGTTTATGCCTCTCTGGACGATATCTAAAAAAATGTATGTAAAATTTAACGGTGGTTTTTTAGTAGTTTTGCTAACAAAATGATATATGAAAAACGGTCAATCAGAGTTACCAACCTCATACGACTCATGCGCCGAGAATGTAGTGATAGTTGGTAGACATTTTGAAGACATAGACGACTTAACTTTTAATAGAGACTCGCCGCTTAAACCCTTAGATGGGGCGTCTTTTGAGTTACTGGATTCCAATGTAAGAGAGATTATCAGTAATACAGAAGCTAAGGGATTGCATAGAATACTTATTATTTCTTCTCCAAAAATTAGGGCCACACAGACGGCTGGAATGATTAAGGAAGGTATCCAAATACTTCAACCCAGAATGTTAGTCCATATTAGGCCAGACGAGCGCTTTGCCGAGCTTTATCAAGGAGAGTTAATACTTCCCCCAGACTACCGTGTAGGAGATAGGGTTAGCACACTGCCCGATGCATGGGTAGCTTTCTGGAAAGAAACCTTTACCGAGGAGGGCGAGTATAATAACCCAAATTATCGTTTTGGAGACCCTGTTTGTCTTGACGCTGGAATAGCAAGGTATCCAGAGATAGTTGACCACTTCTCTGCCTATGGGGAGTGTTACCGGGAGATGTGTTTGCGTTACTACCAGGCCTTAGTAGATTATTTTGAGAGTAGTGGGAGAGTTAAAGACGCTGGTATAAATGTTGTTCTTATGGGTCATGGTGCGACCGTAGGTATTTTAAGTGGCTTGGAAGGGGTGATACGCCACCTTGATGTAGAGGGTTACTCCGTGTCCACTGGCGGTTTGATGAAAGCGTGCCGACAAGAATATATCCAGCAAAGGGTACGCGGGGAGACACAAAGTAGTAGGTTTGGTGGATTAAGAGCGTTTTCTTTAAACAGTGTAGACGCTGGTGTTGTAAACTTACTGAAAGAAGAAGTAGAATTTTTAAAGATACCAGAAAATTATGAGAAAAAGAATTAAAACAACATACCTGATTAAAGACGGGCTATCGACCTCTCTGATAAGTTCCCTGACAGAGCATTACGGCCTGCCCGAGATCAACTCCTCCCTAGCCATGTATGGGAGGTACCAGGATAGAGTTATCGAGGTTAAGTTTATAAATTCTACCTGTCACCTCCGCAGTTACGACAAATCTTCTCAAATAGATAAACAGTTTATAGATATATTCAACTCTACCCCGCCAATAAAAATTGACAACACAAACATCAAGTATTTTTTGAGAATCATTAACGGCCTTGGTTTTTCCAAAGCCTACATCACCGATGAGGTTGTCCAACTGGGCTACCGGTTATCCGACGGTGTTGGCTTTATTAATATAAACTTCGGCACACCCGTAGGGGATCTTTTAATTATCAATAACGACTTGACCGACACTACAGCATTTATAGACCCTCAAATTTTAGAATCTAAGTTGGAACCCCGCGACATAGACAGCTTGTTTGCTGAGTCAACCACTAGCGAGGAAATCTTTGACAGCTCCAGATTACTTAACCACAAAATAATTAATTATGGAGATAAATTTGGAATCGATATTGCTTCTTCTGGGTACATGTGTATTAAATCAAAACTAAGTAGCAAGTCTAACGATTACTCGTACTTCGAACCGTATTATAAGAAGGTTACAAGCGCCGGACTTAACTTGGACAGAGGCGCCGAGCGGTTGAAGAAGGATTTTTTTAGACCAATCTCCGTCGTCATCTGCTCTTACAACTCAAATGAAAGTATAGTCCAGGTCTTATACTCAATCGAGTCTCAGGATCTTTATCCGGAACAAAAGAGGACGATAGATGTTGTGGTAGTGGATGATGGTAGCGATGTCTCGGTTGCGGAGTGTCTTAAACCGCACATTAAAGATTACAGCTTCAGCCTCAATATTGTAAGATTTGAAAAAAATAAAGGCCTATCAAACGCCAGGAATATTGGAATTGCTAACACAATTAACAATCATGTGCTTTTTATTGACGCCGATATTCTATTGGCAAAAAATTATCTATTGGAGCATTCAACAGCATTGCAGATTTTTCCTCACGCAATATTTGTCTCAATGAAGAACAATATAGACAAAACTTCCAAGTTTGCCGATGTCTCTGTTATTAAGAATGGCTTGGAAGTTCCGTTGGATTACGACGACAAGCGAATTACTAGAGTATTTGAAAGATCTCAAAGCTGGATAAACCAAGTAGACTTAGACGGGGTTTTTGAAACTTTGAGTGATACCAGCTTATTTAAAAATTTCGGCCATGGGAGAGTTGTTAACGGTTACGACCTGCCTTCAATGGTTACAGGGCATAATATGAGCATATCAAAGAATCTTCTCAATAAAGTAGGTGGTTTTTCCAAGCATTTCCAAGGGTGGGGTTTAGAGGATACTTATTTTGGTGCTCAGGTTATTGCCAGTGGGGGCTTTGTTGTGCCTTTGATAAACACGGGTGTTTACCACATTAACCACCCACCTCGGTCCGGTAGCGAAGAGAGGCACCGGGAGGAGTATGCCAAAAATATCGGGGTATACAACAGGCTTATCGAACAACAGTATGAAAATATATACTACAAAAATTAATGGTATTAGTACCAAATACAATTTTATTTCGGGGTGTGTATTGCCAGCAGACCTGCCGGTTTCTACACCTCTAACCTTCGCTTTTATTGGTCATAATTTAGTTTTAACAAAAAAGAAGAATGGTTGGTGGGATATTTTAGGAGGTAAGCCGAAGAGGCAGGAATCCTGGATAGAGGGGTTAAAGCGCGAAGCGCTAGAAGAAGCCGGTGTGGTGATAGACCATATATCTGTGGTCGGCTATATAGTAGCAGATAATAGCGGAAATTTAACAAACCTAAAATTTCCTCCAAAGAATATATTGCCGGTCACCGTCTCATTTGTAAAGGAGGTTAAGAAAGACTGGCAGAAGTTAGAGACGCTTGGTAGAGAGCACTTTAGCAGAAAGTGGGCTAAGAAGGCTCTTTTAGACAGAGGGGACGGCGGACAATTAGCCGAGATCTTTGATTATGTATTATCATGGTACGACAACCAAAAGTATGACTACAGTTTTGATTTTGTAGAAGGAAATACCCCCCTACCAAATGTACCAAACACACAATCCATGGTTTTTGTCATGACTCCTAGGGAGAAATTCCTTATAGTACGTGATTTTGACGAAAGCTTCTTTTCTCTTCCCGGAGGAGGTTGTGATATGGATGAGGATGGTAGAGAGTGCGCCGTTCGTGAAGTAAGGGAGGAAGCCCATGTCGAACTAAAAAAAATCCGTCTGTTCGGAAGCGTGCTGGTTAATGTTAGTAAAGATGGTCAAGCTCTGTCTGTGTCTACTCAGCAGAGATACTTAGCCGAAGTTGCAGAAATGTCCGATTTTGTTATGCAGGATGACATTAATGAAAAATATTCCGAAACGGCTGAAAGAAAAGAAGTAGATTTTGAGTCTTTGGGTACAGAAGTGAAGCTACTGAGGAATAAAACGGGAGAGGCAACTCTTTCTGCCTTAAAGCAAATGTTATGAGAATTGCCGTTATTCAACCTAGGGTATCGTACTATAAAGGTGGTGGGGAAATTTTTCCCATGCAATTTATGCTCGAGCTTACCAGAAGAACTGACATGGAAGTCCGCCTCTATACCCTAAAGGCACCGGCCGAAGAAACTCAGGCATATATCAACTTTAAAAAGGCAGCTACGCAGAAGATACAAATCTCCGAATACCCGATACCTAAAAAGTACCGCTATCTTTACGACATAGAACCAGGGGAAAGTAGATATCGGTGGGATACAGAGTCCCTTTATTTTAACAGCCTAATATGCCCAGATCTTTTTAACAACGCCGAAGATGTTATTTGGAGTTACTATAATTATGATTGTGTTATACACCCGATTGCCACGCCGACTATATTGAATCTGCTTGGCTATCCGCATACCTGTGTTTCTTATGCATCGGCCTTGTTGGATCAGTTCACCGCAACAATCTCGATTAATGAAAATGTCGCCAATAAATGGAACGAGATGACCGGTACGGTCTTGAGAAACAATTTTGTAGCAAGACCTGTAGTCGCTGTTACAAGAGAACCGGTTGTCAACCGTGGGTTGTTTATTGGTCCTGGTCCCCATCTAGTCTTTGCAGGGAGATTAATTCAAAGGAAGGGTGTTTTTACTTTGGTGAATGCTTTAGCACTATTAAGAAAAAGAAACCCCAATATCAAACTTTATATCCTTGGAGAAGGACCACTTAAAGAAGATCTTATAAGGTGTGTTGAAGAAAAACGCTTGCGTATGAATGTTGTATTTTTAGGATACCGAGAGAATGTCGGCGATTACTTTTTGAACGCCGATTTTTGTGTTTTTCCCTCAGAAGGTGGGGAAGGTCTTATGGGTACCGTTTTGGAGACTATGTACTGCGGTGGAGTTGTAATTACCACTAGAGGCAACGGTAACGAAGAAATCTTAAGTGACCCCAATGAAGGTCTTATAGTGGAAGCTGGTAACAATGAAGCGTTGGCTCAAGCAATGCAGTTTGCCATCGAAAACCCCCAGTGGTGCAGCCAAGTACGCGCTAAGGCTAAAAACAAAGCCCGCCAAAATTTTACATGGGATAAATACATCTCAGAAATAGGGGACATTATTAAAAAAACCGTTAAAAATGATGGAAAAATCTAATTTATTATTTCGAGTCAAGTTGTATTTTCGGATTATTGATCAGAGGACTTGATTAATTTGCAAGTAGTTGCGTATAAGACGGGTAAAACGACTATTGCTACTACAACAAAGGTGGTATGCCCAAGCCTACGCTTTTTTCCAGAAATTGGTGACAATACGGAGACCGTCCGTATATGTAGTCATCCATAGGTACCTGATGCCGGAAAAATTTTTGGCCACTTTTTCTAAATCAAATGTCTCGTTGTTTATTTTAAGGTGTTTAAACATGGCAGTAAAGGCCACCCCCTCTTCAGTTAGTCGGAATTCTTTAGAAGCAATATATTTTAGAAATTTTACCAAGCAAGCATTGTTGGCATGTACTATTTGGTGTTTTAACACGGCCACACTAAGTGGTTTAGGATTAGTGGTTTGGATGTCGGCATACAACTCTTTACTAAGATAGATAGTTTTATTAAAAATTGTGTTGAAGCCCGAATCGCTTATAGGTAGGTATTTGAAAAAGCTCGGATATGGCTTAATAGGCATGTCCGCACACATAAGACAGCCCTTGACCTTTTTTATCTGGATTACGGAGATGTCCATAAACTTATGTCTATGTGTATATATTCTCGGCTGGATATTTAAGCCCGCGCTCAATTTTTATGACCTGTTCGTCTTTACTGCTAAAAGCTTTTTTAAGGTATTCCACCACGCCTTCGGACTGAAAAGCCTTACAGGAATAAACATCCACAGTCACAAACCCCCGTTTTACAAAGGTATGAACGCTAATGTGCGACTCCTGAATAATCAAAAACCCGCTGTATCCGCCGGGGTCTTTTCCGCCCAAAGCCTCATTGCTGGAAGCGTCTGCTATAAAGGGCTCGCACAACTCGTGCATGCCACCCATCTTGCAGACATCTTTCATTACTTTTACGCATAATTTGGGATCGTTTAGCCTTTTGGGGTCGCAACCATAGGCGTCAAAGATAAGATGCTCGCCGAATTTTACATGTTTTGTGTCTTTATATGTTTTAGCTTCTTGTCTGGTCATTCAGCCCTTAATCCCAATATACCATTTAGGAATTTTTTGACAAGGTAATGCGGTTTCACCGAATTTCCCGCAAGACCTATAGTATTATACACATGTTTATTGATTTGTGCAAATTTACTGGTATTATGTAGCTATGTCGGCGATCGATGAATTAAGAAATAAAGATGCTGTTGATGTAACAAGCGTCGAGGTTGCAGATATTGACAGAATAACCGGAGAGTTGCAACCTGAAGATTTAGCTAAGCTCAAGCAAATTGATGTCGATCCAGCTAAGGTTTTTTGGTTTGAAAGTAAGCCGGAAGATTATGTTCCCTTGACCGATTCACAAATAGAAGAGTTCGCCAAAACTACTGACGACCACCTTTTGTTTATTGTCAGAGGTTCCGGTTTGTTGGAAGGCGCAGAAAAAGGGGAAATTCAAGGTTGGTTAAAAGTTAATCCCGACGATCCCTCTCGGATAGCTCAATTAGTCGAACAAGGTGTGGTAAAAGATCCTGATAACGCTTTGGTTCTTGAAGTCTCTTATACCGCAGTGAAAGGTGCTCCATCGCATCAGATGTCTAGCGCATTGCGTAAGCTTTGTTATAGCTATGGGGAGGCTTTTAAGCAGTTCGACGAGCCGATACAGGAGGTTATTATTACGGCTTATGTGCAGGATAAACTCGATCCTAAAACGGGGGAACAGAATGTCGGTAGTATGCGTGTTTTGCAGTCTTGCGGTTTTGAAGAACGCGGAGGTATTCAGTACGACGAATTAGCAGAAACCCCCGACCATCTTTTTGTTTTAAATTGGGACTTGTTAGTAGAAAAAATAAGATCCAGACTCGGAAATTTGGAAGACTACTCAAGAGATATTATTCTACAGGTTTAATCGTATACTTCTTTAAATAGCTAACTGGATTCCATGATCTTTTTGCCTGCCGGAGCCCCGGGATCCCAAGATCTTGCTCGTAGTTCATGAATTTGCAACCTTTTTCTAAAAAGAATTTTGCACATTCATGTTCCATAATTTGGTATGCGCCTGGATAATCCGCGTCAGCTTTCCCAAAATGCCCCATATAAAATCCATCATGAACAATTTGATTTGTCGAATATCCAATCATTCTGTCGTTTACAAATAAACCGAAAGAAAAGTGATCTGGTTCATTTGCAAATATAAAACTCCTCTTTAAAGCATTACGCTCTGTTTCCGTAGTTTTAGAATCTTTATCTTTCTGTTGAATCCATAAGTCAAAAAGCCCATCCATCTGTTTTCTTATGGAATCGCTATTCAAGTCAATTGAGACAAACTTATAATTGTGTTTTTCTTTAAAATTCCTAACATCCCTTTTGATTGCAAACCATCTGTTACCGACTAGTGTAACCATAGAAATTGCATCTAAGACATAATCATGGTTATCGATATCCTCCGTGATCTCCAAATCTTTACTATTGGTGATACTTCGAACAGTGATTTCTGGGATAAGCTTTAGTTTGCATATATCGGTTCGTGCTAGTGAGTATTTCAAAAGTACTTGAATAGTTTCATCTAACTTTTCTATTCCAAGAAAACTTATTATTGTTATAGCGCTTGTGTAATCGGGCATAACCACAACTAAATTTTTGTTGAGAAAACAGACTTCGGCAGAGTCGTCGACATCGTAGCTGTAAAGGCTGGTGAAGTTGTAATCGGAGTACGGCGGAAATTCTTTCCACATCGTTTCGATTTCGTTTTTGTGTCTCAGGTTAAGCTTTTCAAAATTTGGGAAATTCTGCATACTCACATCCTTGACAAATGTGCTATCATTAATTAAGTTAATTCTAACATGATACATGCGTCAAGAAAGAATGTTTTTGGTGTTG
>CAZTSS010000003.1:0-809 GCA_964616765.1 uncultured Candidatus Saccharibacteria bacterium | reverse complement strand
TATCACTTTGGTGGCTAGTCCTCAATTTTACATCTTTTATTCAAGCTGATGATGCTCGGGAGGCTTTTGCCGCTTCTTATGGACTGATGGCTCTTGTCGGGGGGATGCTTGGCTTGTATGTTTGCATGAGGTGGGGTGGTTTTAGAAGTTTGATAGGTAGAGTTGTAGGTTTTCTTTCTTTAGGACTTCTTGCACAAGAATTTGGACAAATTGCCTACTCTTATTACTCGATAGTTTTAGGAATCGAAGTTCCTTATCCCTCAATTGGCGACCTAGGGTTTTTTGGTAGCATACCTTTCTACATACTTGGAGCGTATTTTCTGGTCAAGATTTGCGTTGCCACGACGAAAGGCGTTAATGGTCCTATTCCCGTCAACCCAATTTCATTAGTCGTACCAGTAGCATTACTAACGATCTCTTATTTATTTTTAATGAGGGGTTACGAGCCTGATTGGGAAAATATTCCCGGCACTTTCCTAGATTTTGCATATCCGTTTTTTCAAGCAATCTATGTGTCGCTGGCTTTAATTG
This sequence comes from uncultured Candidatus Saccharibacteria bacterium, assembly GCA_964616765.1. Taxonomy (GTDB): domain Bacteria; phylum Patescibacteriota; class WWE3; order UBA101185; family UBA10185; genus JBBAAW01. The sequence goes on along the minus strand of CAZTSS010000003.1, from coordinate 278 downwards.
CCTTTTATTACACAAAGCATATGGCTAACGGGATTATGCATAAAAAGGTTGTATTTCTTTTAGTCGCCCTGGTTGTGCAGTATCTGGCAGATTTTGTATTTTTGTACAAAGCGCATCGGGATCTCTATGTGACGGCTGGTATAACCGATTTTCTTTATCTGTTAGCTTACTTTTTAATGTCGCTGGCAATAATTAATTTGAATGATGTATTCGAGCGTCTGAAGAGTGGTAAGATAAATAGTGGCAATGGAGGAGCCGTCAACTAAAAGGAGGCGGTA
>CAZTSS010000002.1:13799-25400 GCA_964616765.1 uncultured Candidatus Saccharibacteria bacterium | reverse complement strand
TTGTGTCCCAAAACAGGCTTTGTCTAAAAACCATAAGATTATTGTAGCAACTATGTTGCAGGGCGACAAGACCGGATCTGTTGACACAACGCTCGGGCTTTTTTGTGTTTTGTGTCCAGTTTTGCTTCGCAATCCAATATATTCTAGTAAAACTAGAGAACACAGTCTTGTAAACACGCCGGTTTTTGTTAGAACACAGCTATGGTGGAGGAGCTTAGTTTAGTCAAAATCTACAAGAAATATATTAAGGGAACATCGCCAAAGCAACAAGTGCTGGTTAGCTCCGTCTTTCTGGTAAATCTGACAAATGCTGTAAAAAGAGCCTGCGGATTCCAAACTACTAAGGTTTACATATCGACTAAAGTTATAAAGCACCTGTATGACAGAAAACCTGCCGAAGAGTTTGATTTTATCATTGGGAATATGGCGATTATTACCAGGTTCCCTGATCACATTTATAGAAATAAAACTGGTAAAAGGGGGGAATTCTGTTTTGTTAAAGAATTGAGAGGCTGTAACTACTTATCCGTTGTTGAGTCTGTTTGTATGCAAGATTCAGAGTATAAACAACCGGTTCTGGTTACATGCTTTAGACTAAGAGACGAGGATTATCTGAAGTCTTATTTAAAAATTTGGAGTTGGAAGGGCGGCGACCTTCATCGTAATGCTTTTGATACCGACTCGCATCGGTCTAATCGCACCCCGCAGTAGAGCCTTTCTGACTTTCATCTCCGATGTTATTTACGCACGGCTTGACCAAAATGTCAAGATGTATGAACCCATTTCAAAATTGACTTTCCCGCACCAGTATAATGATAACCGCCAAATACACAAAAGCCTTGAAGCTGGAAGAACTGAAGTCTACCCTTGTTCTTAAGCGTTTAAATGCCTTTAGCCAACCATTAAGCCGTTCAATCTGAAACCGCACCTTGTACTTTTCCTCATCAAATCCGAATTTGGGTCCTCTTTTTGCTGTGTAATCGTTAGCCCTCGTTTCCATATTTACCTTTATGCCTTTATTTCTTAAATCTCTTCTTAATTCTTTGGATGTATAACCTTTATCTAGATTAAGGATGTTTTTACGCCTTCCTGAGGTGTTTTCCACATGCTCGGGCAAGAATTTAATGTCATGTTTACTACCTTTCCCAAACAGGATGTCTGCGGGAAGTCCGTTTATATCGGAAATTATGGAAACCTTTGTCCCAACTTTTCTATGTTTTCCGTCCCAACCCGTCATGTCAGAAAACCTAAAGGATGTTACTGTTGTGGTATCAATCGCACATTCTGCTATATCCGTTTTAGTGCGAGCAAGTTCCTCTTGAATCAAATGGAACGCTCCTCTTCTCTGGATTTCCTTAAAATATCTAAAACAGGAGGAGTATGAGCAACCACAATCAAATATTTGATACCAAGGAATGCCAAGCCGTAATACTTGAATTATTCCCGATAACAAAGCCTTTTTCTCAACTCTTTTCCTACCCCTTCTTGCTTGCTTAGGGTTGGGTAACACCTCCAATAGGTAATTAAATACTTCATCCGAAACAAGTTTGGATGTATCATACATATGGGCAGTCCTTTCAACTTTGTACTGCCCATATTTTATTGTCTTTAAAGGATGTTTCTCAAATTAGCTGAATTTTGAAATGGGTTCTATGAGAGGGTTTGGTGAATTAGTAGAGGCAAGCCTTTAAAGTCTTTTAGGGCAACAAAAAGCCCGCATGCGCGAGCTGTTTTGTTCCTAGTAATTAGACCGTGATTAGGACTTGTCCGGTTTATTCTAAACCTGGTAACATGTAGATGTCAACAGGTGGTGGACCGTATGGGAGTTGAACCCATTTACTAGGAATGACAAGTCCTTACCGATACCAACCGGCCACGGCCCTCGGTCCACCTGCTGGCAATTTACTGCCAAATCCTAAATCGCACAAGATAGTTATCTCTAGTATCACTAGAATATGCCGTCACACAGGTCTTAGCCGGGCTTGTGTTTAAATCCGTCCGCCCGTATAATAAAACGCGTTATGCCGTTTAAAGAACTTAATCAAAAGCTCACGCTATCCTTGGAGTTTTTTGCCGGCGAGCTAACTAAAATCCGCACGGGTCGGGCGTCAACCGCGTTGGTGGAAGATCTGGAGCTGGATGCTTACGGAGGCAAAATGAAAATCAAAGAAGTTGCCTCCATTGCTGTACCGGAGCCCCAAACCATTGTAGTTTCGCCTTGGGATAAGTCGCTTCTTAAAGATGTCGACAAAGCCCTACGGGAAAGTACCTTAGGCGTTAATCCGGTAGTAGGGGGCGACAGTATAAAAGTGCCGATTCCACCACTTACGGAGGACCGTCGTAAAGAACTTGTTAAAGCTGTTGGGGTAAAGCTGGAGGAGTGCAAGACTTCCATGCGGAATTTGCGCCAGGACGCCATGAAGCAAGTGGACAAGGCTTTTGCGGACAAAGAAATCGGCGAGGACGACAAATTTAACCAGCGCGAGGAAGTCGAGGAGATTGTTAAGGATTATGTTGCCCGCGCGGAAAAACTTGCGGACGCAAAAAAGGAAGAGGTCTTAAAAATTTAGACCCGAGTAAGTGTTATTATGTTGGCTTTAATCATCTTTATTTTAATTCTCTCGGTTTTGGTGTTGATTCACGAGTTTGGGCACTTTTATGTCGCTAAGAAAATGGGCGTGCGGGTGGAGGAGTTTGGCTATGGAATTCCGCCTAGAATTTGGGGCAAAAAAATAGGGGAGACGGTTTACTCCATTAACGCTTTGCCTTTTGGCGGTTTCGTTAAGCTGGCCGGAGAGGACGAGGGCGCCGTTGTGGACAAAAACGACAAGTCCAACTTTGCTAACAAATCGCCCTGGCAAAGGCTTACGATTTTACTTGCCGGCGTGACTATGAATCTAGTGTTGGCGGTTGCGGTGTTTTACGCGTTTTTTGGTATTAACAATTTTAAAACTTCCAGTCTGCCACTTTTATATGATTACGATTTTAAATTTGGCGATGTGCTTAAGAATAATACGGTGGTTTTTGGATTTGAGGACGGGTCATCGGCCAAAGAAGCCGGCGTGGAATTGGGGGAATCTATTATAGAAATTGACGGTATTCGAGTGTTTAATGTGTATGATGTAAGATACCAGATAAAAGATAAGGCCGACAAAGAAATTCGGGTAAAACTTTTGGACACAAAAAGAATCAAGCCCGCTATTAGGGAGCTTACAGTTGTACCAAAGATTGATTCAAACGGAGCGGGTTTTCTGGGCGTAGCTCTTGCCACATCAATTAACATTGACTATGGAGGTTCGTTAATTAGTAGAATCACTGCCGGGTTTCAACATGCCTACAACATTTTAAGTTATTCTTTGTCGACATTTTCACAGCTGATCAGTTCATCCATCTCTCAAAGAAGCGCAGAGCCGATTTCTGCTGGGGTTTCCGGGCCGGTAGGTATTTTTTCTGTAGTGGGGGTAATTCTAAATTACAAAGGATTTGACGCGTTTTTAGGTCTTTTGGATTTTACTGCCATACTCTCGCTATCCTTGGCTTTTATGAATTTACTTCCCATTCCGGCTTTGGACGGTGGACGGGCGGTGTTTGTGTTATGGGAGGGTGTAACCCGCAGGAAAGTCAGTCCTGTTTTGGAGGCACATATCCATAAATGGGGGATGGTGGCGCTTTTGGCTTTAACTTTTGTCATTACCGCCAAAGACATTGTTAACCTGCGGATTTAGCTTCCAGAAGTCGATATAAATAAGTGAAAACTACCCGGCTGATGTTTAAACATCTTCTAATTTGGTCTTGCGTTTTGTTTAAACATTTGTTATAAACACCATATGCTACAAACCGCTTTTGCTATAGGAAATAGTGTTGCCGTGACAATTCCAAAAAGGCTTGGGGTTGTGCCTGGCACCAAATTTAGATTCGTCCCCACAAAGTCCAAAAATATCAGTTACGAACCAATTTTGGAACCAATCAAGGCTAGAAAAATCGTAATAAAAAATGCACAAAAAAGTAAAGCCGATGAGCTTGAAAGTTATAGGGAACACGTAAAAAAGCACTCCGGCGCGATAAAACTCGACATATCGTCTGAAGAATTTATGAAGCTTAAAAAGTACTGCCACGACCATTTTTATGAAGAAGGCTAAATCAGCAGTATTTATCGACAGCTCGGCAGTTGTTGCTTACCAAATTGTCAGCGACATCTTTCATGAACGGGTGGTGGATATATTTGCTGTTATGCTAAAAAATGGTCAAGTAGGTTTACTAACCCCATTGGTTTACGATGAGTTTTTGTATTCTGTCAAAAAAATCCTGCGGGAGGTGGTACCCCCAAAATTTAAGCCGGAGGTTACTAAAAGACTTGTGCTATTAACCAATAATATTTTTACGCAAAAATTTTTGGTGTTCGTCAATCCCCGTTTTACCAAGTCAGACATGTTAGACATTCCCCACATTATGTCAAAGTACGACTTAAGACCACGCGACGCGATGATTGTAAAGAGTATGCAGATTTTGGGTGTAAAAGACATTGCCAGCTTTGACTCCGATTTTGATAGGGTTAAGGGCATAAATGTGATATAAAGTAAGAGCCATGGCAAAGAATGTAATTCCCAAAAAGTCCGACAATATTTCCGACTGGTACAACGCAGTAGTTTTACAGGCGGAACTTGCGGATTACGGACCTGCCAAAGGCACCATGATTATCCGGCCTTACGGCTACCGGATTTGGGAGTTGGTGCAACAGGCTTTGGATGAGAAAATTAAAGCAAAGGGTGTGCAGAACGCTTACTTTCCTCTCTTTATCCCCGAGTCGTTTCTAAAAAAAGAAAAAGAACATGTTGAAGGCTTTGCGCCGGAACTTGCTGTGGTTACTGTGGGTGGTGGCAAAGAGTTAGAGGAAAAACTTATTGTACGGCCGACGAGTGAGACGATTATGTATGATGCCTACGGTAAATGGATATCGTCCTGGCGGGATCTACCCATACTTATTAACCAGTGGAATAATGTTGTTAGGTGGGAAAAGCGGACTTATATGTTCTTGCGCACCACCGAGTTTTTATGGCAGGAAGGTCATACAGCCCACGCTACTCACGAAGAGGCTTGGGACATGGTGTTATGGGCCATGAAGTCATATCAGGAAATCTATCGTGATTACTTTGCCATGGCGGGTTACGCCGGATTAAAGTCGGAAGCCGAGAAGTTTGCCGGTGCTGGGCAGACCGTTACATTTGAATCTTTAATGCCCGATGGTAAGGCTTTGCAGAGTTGCACCTCGCATGACCTAGGTCAGAATTTTGCCAAGGTTTTTGACATAAAATTTCAGGACAAGGACGGGGAGACAAAGTATGTTTGGCAAACTAGTTGGGGTCTTTCTACCAGATCTATTGGCGGTTTAATACTGGCGCATGGCGACGATAACGGGCTAAAATTGCCACCAAAAATTGCGCCGTATCAAGTCGTAATTATTCCGGTTAAAAGTCAATCGAATCTGCTAGATTTTTGCTGTAAATTGAAGAACGAGCTTGAATCGGCGGGGTTTAGGGTTATGCTTGACGCCAGAGAAGACGAGACACTAGGTTATAAAATCAACAAATGGGAATTAAAGGGTGTGCCAGTAAGATTGGAGATTGGGGAACGAGAGCTCATGCAGGGTTTTGTGACGGCAGTCAGACGGGACAATGGGGGAAAATCTAAATTGACGACTGAAAAGCTTGTTTTGGAGACAAAAAAACTGTTGGACGGGATTCAAGCCGACATGCTTAAGGAATCCGAAGAATTTTTAAGGACTCATACCTATCTGGCAGATACCTATGATGAGTTTAAGTCTATTATGGGGGGCACACGGGGTTTTATTCGCGCTCACTGGTGTGGTAACGCCGAATGCGAAACAAAGATAAAAACCGATACAAAGGCAACAACTAGATGTCGGTTGCTAGACGAAGTTGCCGAGGATGGCAAATGTGTTTGTTGTGGCAGGCAATCTAATTACCGCTGGATATTCGGTCAGGCCTATTAGATTTTGTAATATCTCTAGAGTCGGTTTAGAATACAGTCGTGAAAGATTCAAGTTGTTTATTTTGCAAAATAGTGGCGGGGGAAGAGCCTTGTCAGAAGGTGCTGGAAACGGACGGCTTTCTAGTCATTAAAAATAAGTATCCAAAGGCGCCAGTGCATGTTTTGGTGATTGACAAAGATCACCGCGAGAAAAAAGATACAATTTCTGGATCATATTCCAAACCGCACGCAAATTACTGGGATAAGATGTTTGAGGCAATATTTGGTACAATAACCAAGCTCGGTCTGGACAAGACGGGTTATAAGTTGGTTAACAATGGGGCAGGGTATAATCACTTTGAACACGAGCATTTTCATGTTTTGGGTGGCTCAAAAAGTGAGCCGGGTGGAAGTACTTAATAATTCCTTGCGAAGCAGGGAATTACAGCAAACTGCCTGCGTTAGCTGGCAGTTGTTGATTAGTTAAACTATAGTTTACGACCCCGCTTTTCAGCGGCAAGTGAAATGGAGGTGTTGTTGAGTGGTCAGAATAAAAGTAAGAAACAATGAGTCTCTAGAACAAGCTTTGCGACGGTTTAATCGTGATGTTTTGCGCGACGGTATTTTAAAAGAGCTTAAAGAGCGCGAGCATTATGTTAAACCCAGCGAGTGGAAGAGACTTAAGAACAAGGAAAAAGCCAGAAAAATCTATTTTGAGCGGATGAGGGGCTAATGCAGATCGGTGTTTCCCTGGTCGACAATAAAAAGATTAGGGCTTTGAATAAAAAGTATCTGGGGCGGGATTACGCCACGGATGTGTTGTCGTTTAATTATTTGGACGACGGGGCGGGGGAGTTTAGACTTAAGACAGACTCAAAAGACAAATTATGGTTGGGTAAAAAATCCGTATTGAACAAGAACTCTATATCATTCGATCAGTACCTCGGCGATGTTGTAGTGTCGGTGGAAAAGGCCAAGGAGCAGGCTGAAAGTTACGGGAATACTTATGAGCAGGAAATCGCCGATTTGGTAGCTCACGGGGTATTGCATCTTTTAGGTATTCATCACAAAGGAGATGACTATGAAATTAGTAGTGGGGTTGGGAAATCTCGGCGAAAAGTACAAAAATAACCGGCATAATGCAGGATTCATTGTTGTAGACGCTTTTGTCGCCCAAAAAGGTCTGTCTTGGTCGATAAATAAAAAAATCTATTCAGCAGTGTGTGTTGACAAGGAAGACGATCTGATTCTGGTAAAACCCCAAACCTTCATGAACGACTCGGGTAGGGCAGTTTGTAAGGCTTTGTCATACTATAGCGCTGACCACAATAATCTGCTAGTTATCCACGATGATGTTGATTTAGAGCCCTTACAGTTTAAAAGCTCGCGCAACTCCTCGTCGGCGGGGCATCACGGGGTGCAAGATATTATTGACAAAATCGGCACGCAGGATTTTACCCGAATTAGGGTGGGGGTTGGACGGCCTAAAGTAGTTGTGGAAGGTCAAGAAAGGCCGTCTTACAGCGTCGAGAAATATGTCTTAGAAGACTTTAGTCCACAAGAGCTTGAACTAGTTAGAAAACAAGGCGTTGAATATCTTTTATCCTCACTTAAAGGTTAGTGGATTTTTGCTCCGGATAGCTTATCTTTAGTTGGCATGTATTACACCAAGTATCGTCCACAAACATTTGCGCAGATTCAACGGCCAAGCCTGGTGGCAGATACGCTGATGCAACAGCTAAAAACCGGAAAGACCGTCCACGCCTATTTGTTTACAGGTCCGCGGGGGGTGGGTAAAACCACCATGGCCAGGCTTTTAGCTAAAGGTGTGATGTGCCCTAATTTGTCCAAAGACGGAGATGTTTGCGGCCAATGCGAGTTTTGCCTAGGCATTCAGAACGGAAGTTTACTTGATTTAATCGAGATTGACGCGGCATCAAACCGGGGCATTGACGACATCAGGGATCTGCGGGAAAAAGTCAAGCTGATGCCGGCGCAAAGCAAGAAAAAAGTCTATATTATTGACGAGGTTCACATGCTGACCAACGAGGCTTTTAACGCCCTGCTAAAGACTTTGGAAGAGCCTCCCAAACACGCAGTGTTTATTTTGTGTACCACGGAGCTCCATAAAGTGCCGGAGACCATCAAGTCCAGATGTCAGCTGTTTAAGTTTGCCAGACCGCCCAAGGCGCAAATTGTGGAGCGGCTTAGGTACATTGCGCAGGCGGAGTCGGTATTGGACCAGGTAGCACAAGAGGAATTTGAGCGCGTGGCTGTGCTGGCTGGTGGGGCGTTTAGGGACGCGGAAACGCTGTTGCAACAGTTTATTGAGGGTGGGCACAGCGGTACGCGCGGGCTTGAATCTTCGGCTGGTTACGCGGAGTTTGTCGCCTGGCTTTGGCAAGGGGAGGCTAAACCGGCTTTTTCGCTTATTAATCAAAAGTTTGACGACGGATCGGACATGGCGGTTTGGACGGACGGATTATTGCGGTATCTACGGGACATTTTGTATCTGGCCATGGGTTTTTCGGACGACTTTTTTTCTTTGACCGACGAGGATTTGGCGGATAGGAAAAGGCTGTCCTCACAAGTCTCAAAGGATTGGTTGGTTTTGGCGATCGAGCAGTTTAATCAGGCCCAAAACGATTTAAAATCATATACCATACCGCAATTGGCGCTAGAACTGGCTGTAACTAAGCTTGTAAGGTCTGAAGGACTAAAAGATTCCAACGCAGGACCTGAAAATCCTTTTTCCGATAGTAACATCGGCCTTGGTACCAAAACTAATCTTGGCGGTAAGGGTACTGCAGATAAAACAGAGGGTGGGGATTCCCAGAAGTCAGCAGAGAAAGACACTTTGGTTAAAGAGGAGGAAAAGTCAAAAGACAAGAAGGATAAAAATAACAAGGAAGAAATGGACAAAGAAAATATCGGTGAGAGTAAGGAATTGACTGACGGTAGTGGGGGGAATCAAGTATCTGAAGCTAACAGACCCTTGGAGGACATAGCTTTTTCCAAAGTTGAGGCTTGTTGGAAGGAAGTTATCGCCGGAGTTAATAAAATCAATAATTCTGTGGGTGCTCTGGTTAAAGCTGGTCGTCCTGCAGGTGTTGAAGGCAATGCGATTCTGCTTGAGGTGTCGTACAAATTTCATAAAGAACGGTTAGAAAGTACGGCCAATAAAAAGCTTGTGGAGAAGGTGCTGGCCGAAGTTTTTGGTTGTGATGTCGGTTTTAAATGCGCAGTCTGTCAAAAGACAGAAGTCAAGAAAGAGGGCGAGGTAGGGGAGCTGACGGATTTAAACATCAGAGTTCCCCAGGACATGGTTATAACGGGCACTACAGTGGTGACGGATGTGTTTGATGGCGGGCTTCCCATATGATCCCGCGACCGATTCAAAAATTAATAGACGATTTTCAAAAGCTACCGGGTATTGGACCAAAAACCGCCCAAAGACTGGCGTTTTATATCTTGCGGATGCCGGCTACTGAAGTAGAAAAATTTGCGCAAAATCTTACTAAAGCCAAAACCGGAGTAACTATGTGTTCAATATGTAAAAACATAGATGAAGCAAATCCATGCAGTTTGTGTACAGACTCTACTCGAACAGAAAACTTGCTCGCGGTAGTTTCCACACCGTTAGATTTAATCTCCATGGAACGCGCAGGTTTTAGGGGCAAATACCATGTTTTGCACGGGGTAATTGATCCGTTAAACGCTGTAGGTCCCGAGGAACTGTTTATCGACGACCTTGTCCGCAGGATCGGTGATATTGTGGAGGCTAAAAACAACGACCACGCGCACGATACTCTTGAGGAAAATAATCCTTTGGAGCTTGTTTTAGCTCTCTCCACAAGCTTGGAAGGTGAGTCCACAGCTTTATACATTTTAAAATTAATCCGAGACAAATTTCCCGCTGAAAAAATGAAAATAACCCGCTTAGCTCGAGGACTTCCTGTAGGCGGGGATGTGGAATACGCGGACGAGGTAACTCTTTCAAAAGCCCTTGAAGGAAGGGTCTTGTTGTAATTTCATACAGCCTGTGCTAATATTCGTACATGCAGAATACAGCGACAATTAACATATCATTACCGATCAGACTTAAAGCGCAGGCAGACGACCTTGTGGCTAAGGGCTACTTTGTTTCGTTTAGCGATGTTGTGAGAAGTGCCGTTAGGAATTTGCTCAACCATTCTTCTTACGACATGCTACTTTATAAAGCCAAGGAGGAGGAGAAAAAGGGGGAGAGTGTCATTTTATCCAATGACGATGAGATAGACAGTTTTATGGCGAAAGTATGAGGTATGTAGTTTCCAAAAAATTCGTCAAAAATCTGTCCAAATTGAAAAAAGCCAATCCGGAGTACGAGTATAGGGTGGGAAAGACTTTAAAGGATTACGCTGCCGATCCAACAATTCATTCGTTAAGAGTGCACAAGTTGCAGGGAACTGGTGAATTTTCAATCTCAGTTGATATGAGTGTCAGAATCCTGCTCTGTAGAGAAGGGGAAAAGGCGTATTTGTTAGACATCGGCAAGCACGAGGATGTTTACTAATCACATCAGTGCTGGACAAACTTGCCGATTTGTATAACAATATAGTCCGTCATGACCCTACAGCTTTATAATTCACTCTCAAAACAAGTACAAGAAGTTAGTCCAATTGACCCCGGTGTTATAAAACTCTATACCTGCGGGCCTACCGTGTATTCCTACGCTACTATCGCCAATTTTAGAACTTATATGCTGTCGGACTTTTTGGTCAGGACGCTTAAATTTGGCGGTTTAAATGTCAAACATATTATTAATCTCACAGATGTAGGGCATCTTTCCGGTGACAACGAGGGCGATGCGGATGTAGGGGAGGACAAGCTTGAAGCGTCGGCCAAAAAAGAAGGCAAGAGCGTCAAAGAGATTGTCAGTTTTTACACCCAACAATTTATGACAGATTATGAAAAACTTAATCTATCCAAGCCGGAAAAGTTTACCCCCGCCACTCAATACATAAAAGAGCAAATTGACTTGGTCAGACGGCTTAAAGAAAAGGGTTTTACCTACACCATTGACGACGGTGTTTATTTTGACACCTCCAAATTTAAAGACTACGGACACCTGTCCGGCAACACGGAGGAAACCATAAAAGAGGGCGCCCGCGTGGAGCCAAACCCGCAAAAGCGCCACCCCCAGGATTTTGCTCTCTGGAAGCTTTCTCCGGCGTATTCCACCCGCTGGCAGGAGTGGGAATCGCCATGGGGTAAGGGGTTTCCGGGCTGGCACTTGGAGTGTACCGCCATGATTTTTAGAGAGTTGGGTGAGCAGATTGACATTCATGTCGGCGGGGAAGATCTAAAAATGATCCATCATCAAAATGAGATCGCGCAGGCCGAGGCGGTTACCGGCAAAAAGTTTGTCCAATATTGGGTGCACGGCGCATTTTTGCAGGTCGACGGGGGGAGAATGGGTAAAAGTTTGGGCAATGCCTATACTTTGTCAGACTTGGAGTCAAAAAGGTACCTGCCCATGGCCCTACGCTACTTTTACATGACCGGCCATTACCGCAAACCGCTTAATTTTACCTGGGAAGCCCTTACCGGCGCGCAAAACTCGCTTAAAAA
>CAZTSS010000002.1:7644-13699 GCA_964616765.1 uncultured Candidatus Saccharibacteria bacterium | reverse complement strand
AACCGCTTAATTTTACCTGGGAAGCCCTTACCGGCGCGCAAAACTCGCTTAAAAAACTGTACGAGGTGGTCTCGTCTTACAACATGTCAAAAGACGCCAAAGGCCTTAGTTCCGACGAATTTATGCAAAAGTTTGACCGCGCTATAAATGACGACTTAAACATGCCCAAGGCGGTTTCCGTAGCGTGGGATGTGGTCAAAAGCGAGCTGGACGAGGATATCAAGGTGGCCACCCTGCTTAAGTTTGACGAGGTGTTAGGACTGGATTTTGACGGACTAATCGGCTTTGAAGTGCCCAAAGAGATTGACGATCTTGCCCGCACGCGGTGGGAGTATAAGCGGGTGGGTATTTGGGACAAGGCGGACTTTATCCGTCGCCAAATTGACGAGTTGGGCTTTTTAGTGGAGGACAGCGGGGACAGTTACAAAGTCAAAAAGAAGTTTTAACCCTCGTCAAATTCCACCATCTTAGAAGTGATTCAGTCGATCCCTGTGTTGTGTATAATACACCAATGAAAGTGGGCATAGACTTAGTAGATGTAAAGCGCTTTGAAAGCAAGATCGCTTCGGCGTCAGTTGGTTTTTTAGATCGTCACTTCTCCAAAACCGAGCTTAAAAACAAAAATACAAATCATTTGGCCGGAATCTTGGCGGCAAAAGAAGCTGTTTTTAAAACGGGCTTTTTGGGCGACAATATAGACTTTTCCAGAGTGGTGATAAATCAGAATTCTAAAGGGAGGCCTGTTGTGTGCGACATTAATATGCGTCAAATAGAATGTTTGGATGTTTCAATATCGCACGACGGAAACTATGCAACGGCTGTAGCCGTGTGGAGTAATATATGAAAATTTTGGACCTATCCACCTTACTACCAGGGCCGTTTGCTTCATATCTTTTACATACCGATGGGGTGGAAGTAACCAAGGTGGAAGACGGTAAAAACAGAGATGCGTTGAGGACCATTCCTCCGACCGAGGACGGCGTGTCCGTGGTATACACAGAAATTAACAAAAACAAAAGAATTGAGGTTATTGATTACCGGAATCCAGCCGATACATCAAGGCTTAAACAGCTAGTTTCTTCAACAGATGTACTTATTGAAAACTATCGTCCGGGAAGGCTAGATAAACTTGGCTTTTCCTACGGCGATTGCCTTAATCTAAATGACCGGATCGTATACTGTTCGATAACATCATTCCCAACAAACCACCCACTTTACGGAAAACCGGCACACGATCTTAACATACTGGCGTTGTCCGGTTACCTCAAGCTGAATAACTCTTTAACTCCGCCCGTACTTCCGTTAGCAGACATCTTCACTTCTTATGAGGCATCTATAGCAATACTGCAATGTATGTTATCGATCCGTCCTAGAAAACTTGAGATTTCTATGTTTAATTCTATAAGGCGGGCAGGGTTATTTTCCATGTTGCCGGAAATTCATATACAAAGGCTAATAAAGGATACAGAGAATATTCTTTGGGGTGGATTTCCGTGCTATTCGGTTTATAAGACAAAAGACGCTGGGTATGTTGCTGTAGCAGCAATAGAAGACATTTTTTGGAACGACTTTTGTTCAAAATTTAAGGTCGAGAGTTTGATCCCCCACGCTTTCAATCTTGAGCAAAAGGAGGAAGTTGCCCGCTTGATCGGAAACCATTCCCTTCAGGAGATTAATGATTTAAATCTCGACTGCGTCACGCCCATACTTTCTTCAGTCGAATCCAACAAACTATATGGTCAATAATGTACTGGACAACACTACAACAATCGGGGACTTTATTGATAAAGTAGCAAGAGCATATGGAGGAACTGTAGCTTTTGAGATAAGAAGACGGGTTAAGAAAGAGCAGGTTTTGTATTTACAACTGCCTTCACTTACTGACAAAATTCATGCACTGTTAGTATCTAGAGGATTGGAACAAAAGGATAGGGTGGTAGTATGCGGTTTAAACTGTCCGGAGTATTCGGTACTATTACTCGCACTTTTTTCCAAAGGATATGTTACCGTACCGGTCGATTATCGTACAACGGCAGAAGTTGTCTCCAAAATAATTAGCGAAACACAACCTAAAATGGCTTTTGTATCGAGATTTATAAATGGGGAAGTCTTCCTAAATAGCGCCGGAAATTTGGTGTATATCGAAGATTTGTTTGAGATCGTCGAAGGCGTAAATTTGGAAGTAACCCAACACGCTTCCTCTTATCACACCAAATCCGATGAGGTCTGTGAAATAGTATATACATCAGGAACAACAGGGGCTCCGAAAGGCGTTATGATAACGCAAAACAACATTCTCACAAATATCGCCAGCACCTACAAGAGGCTACCCAGCCTACATAGTTACAGGACAATTTCCATACTTCCTTTAAGTCATATGCTAGAGCAAATTATTGGACTTTTTCTAAGTCTGGCCTACGGATCTAGAGTTACCTACTTGTCAAGAGTAAACAGCTTGAAGCTAAAAGAAGCTATGCTAGAGACTAAGCCAACCTACATGGTGTTTGTTCCTCAAATGTTGTCGATATTTTGGCAGAGGATAGAACTAGAAGCCAGAAAAGCGGGGAAATACTCTGCACTAAAGGTTTTGTTACGCTTGTCGGGGTATTTACCTTTTTCAATACGAAAGTATTTGTTTCCTCAAATTCATAAGTTGTTCGGTGGGAGTCTGGCCTATATAGGCTGTGGAGGTGCGCCACTAAACTACGACATCTGTCGTAACTTCACTAGCATGGGTTTTAGTGTGTTGGAAGGTTATGGAGCTACAGAGGTTACCGCCGTTGCTTCTTTTAACGCCGATCATAGAAGACTTGGTTGTGCCGGCAAACCTTTGGATGGTGTGGAAGTAAAAGCAGATGAGGCCGGTCAACTATTGATCAAAAGTCCAAGCGTGTCTTTAGGGTATTTCAACAAACCGGATAAAACTAGGGAAGTATTTGTGGAGGGTTGGTACAAAACTGGGGATATTGGGTCAGTACGAGAGTCAGGAGAAATCTGTGTGACGGGCAGAGATGCTTTTAAGATAGTTTTAGCCAGCGGAGAAAAGATATATGTTGAAGATTTGGAAAAAAAGGTATTGATGCACCGTAAAGTTAGGGACTGTTGCGTCCTCGGGTTGCAGGAAAACAATGCCGATCGTATTCACGCGGTAATTATCTTGAAAGAGGGGGTAGGTGTTGATGAGATAGCTGAAATCATCAAGGACATTAACATCACTCTTGAAGCCAAACAGCAAATCTTTGATTATTCGGTATGGCATAACCAGGAGTTCCCTCGCACTTTTACTCTAAAAATTGACCGTGCAATGGTAAAGTCAATGATTTTACAAAATCTTCAAGCGTTAGAGCATGTGGAAGCAACCCAGAATTTTGAGGTAGGAGGCCAAACGGGGCTTTTAGATATTTTAGAAAAAGTGACAGGCATCAATAGAGCCAAGATTTTAGATACGGATGTGTTAGGGTCGGACCTAAACATCGACTCCTTAGATCGTGGTGAGTTAGTTTCATCCATAGAGGAAAACATGGGTGTGACTATCGACATTATTAAAATAACCTCATCCAGTACAGTTGCTGATCTAAAAAAGTTACTAGTAGAAGGTCAGAAGGTGGAAAACGCGGTTAAAATTCCCACATGGCAGTTTACTAAATTGGGGGAACTGTTTAGAACAGCGCTTCTTTACACCCTCGCTTACCCGATTCACTCGGTCTTTGCCAGATTAAAGCTTGAGTACGAGGATGGGTATGCTATACGTCCGGGGTCAATTTTAGTGTTTAATCACGCGGGATTGTTTGATGTACTTTGTATATTTAGAATGTTGAGAAAAAAATCGATAAAGATAATATCTTTAGCCGATTCTGACTTTTGGAAGAATAAATATTTCTCGAGATTGCTAGAAGCATTTGGTGGGGCAGTGCCTCTGGACCAAAGTGGCAGGAATCTAATACCCTTACTTCAATCCGTGTCAGATGTTATGCCGAGCCGTTATCTTTTGCTGGCACCTCAGGGCAGGCTCCAGCGTTCTCCCGTTCAGGATAGATTCAAGGCCGGAGTTGGGTTCTTTGCTGTTGAATTGGAAGCACCGATAGTACCCATAAAACTTGTTGGCTATGAAAACA
The DNA here is from genome assembly GCA_964616765.1 of uncultured Candidatus Saccharibacteria bacterium. Lineage (GTDB taxonomy): Bacteria > Patescibacteriota > WWE3 > UBA101185 > UBA10185 > JBBAAW01. The sequence continues at coordinate 9,584 of CAZTSS010000002.1, read as the reverse complement.
TCTGGCCAGCGCCTGGCAAATCCGTAAACGAAATGTCACTTAAAGACATTTTTCCCAAAAGAATAGGAGAAGTCAAAGTAAAAATAGGCAAGCCTATAGTGCCAAACAAAACCTCGGATTATACCGAAATAGCTAATCTATTAGAAGAAAAGTTCGAGAAGCTTTAAACAATTGGTTTGATCGTCAAGCATGTTTTTCCAGGAAGTTTTGGATTTGCTCTGCTAATTCCTTTGGGTGTCTTTCTGGGACACTATGATCGCAAGGGAAGCTTTTAATCACAGCATTTTTAAAGTTACCGTATAGATCAATACCCCCAAATTGTATCATTACTTTGTCTTTGGTTCCGTACACTACTAATACCGGCTTTTCTAACCCTTCAATTATTGGTGAAAAGTCGGTTTTAAAAAGGTCTTTGTAGCATAAACAAACCGATTTTAAACTGCTGACCTTAAGAAAGCCGATCTGATCGATAAGATCCGATACCTTAGCGTTTCGAGCCAAATGTGATAACACGCGTGGTGAATTACTTACCAATGCTCCAAGTGTCCTCGACCTGCTTCCTAATTCTACAAAATACTTCCAATAACCTCTTACTCTGGTATTTGGGCTTTTTAGCGGAGTAGATACAAGTGCTATTGAAGCGATATTTTGTGGATATTTTTCAGCGTATTTTAGCGTTATAAGGCCTCCCAGAGATTGGCCTACCAATATATAGGGTGGTTGTAAATCCCTTTTTTGCAACACACCGTTTACATAATCCGGGTAGCTATTAAAATTTAGGTAATTGCTTTCAAAGTCGGTGCCGTATTCCATAAGTGTTAGGGCGTGACAGTCATATTTCTCGCTGGACATATTGGCAATGACGCCATCCCACATTTTGCTCAAATAACTTAGTCCTGGGATAAAAATCACAGTTTTCCTGTTCGTCATGGTAGACATTATGTAACAAGAAGTTCGTTGGTGCAAAAATAACCTAAGTGTAATATTATCTTAGCCAAGGGGGGAGCTTTTGGTTGTAGCTTAGATTTAGTATAGAATACTGGTATGGACGCATCGGTCGTTTTGGACCAGTTAAATAGAATTACAGACGCGCTGGCGGTAAAGCCGGAAGTTAACACGGTGTATCTGTACGGCTCGTTTGCTAAGGACAATGCAATTGAATCAAGCGACATAGACATCGGTGTTCAACTAGATCCTGGGTTTACGCCCGATTACCGTTATTCGGTTCAGCTTACCTCTCAACTTGAGGACCTTAATCTAGGCAGAAAGGTGGATGCGTTTGTCATAAACAACATGTCGCCCCTGTTTAGATTTAATGTCATATATCCAAACAAGGTTTTGTATTGTCGCGACCAGGCAAAACGGGTAGAATTTGAACTCAAAACCCGTCGCGACTATGAGGATTACTTGCCGTTTTTTAACTATCGCGTGGAAAATGCTGTTTTAGAGGCAAAAAGGAGGCTACATGGTGGTGCGAGTCCCAGAAAAACAAAAAATTAAGGCTAAATTGGATTTTATTCAGAGTACGCGGTCGCTGTTGGACGACTTTGTTGGTATGCCGTTTGAGGACTTTACTTCCGACATCCCGGATTTTGCTATGAAGTACGATGCGTGTTTATATCGACTCCAGACCGCCCTGCAAGCCGTGCTGGATGTCTCTCAATATATTGTTTCCTGCACCTCGGAAGTTGTTTATAAAGAGAATAAAGATGTTTTTGATATTTTAGCCAAGGAGAAGGTTATCACCAAGCCAACGGCCCAAACTTTTAAAAGCGCCATTGGAGTGAGAAACATTTTAGTCCACAGTTACGAGCAAGTCGAGCCGGAGATTATTTACAACATTATCCAAAATGACTTAGGGGATTTTGACAAGTTTGTTCTAGAGGTGACGGATTATTTGACCAGATTGCATGACTGACACAGACGCGATTCTTAAAGCC
>CAZTSS010000002.1:0-7544 GCA_964616765.1 uncultured Candidatus Saccharibacteria bacterium | reverse complement strand
GTGACGGATTATTTGACCAGATTGCATGACTGACACAGACGCGATTCTTAAAGCCTTTAAAAAAGTTAAGCGCCAGGATTTTTTACCCGCCGAGGCCAAAAAATACGCCGATTACGACGAGCCTTTACACATAGGCTTTAATCAGACTAACTCCCAACCTACTACGGTAGCTTTTATGTTGGATTTGCTTAATGTTCAGCCGGGGGTCAAAATTTTGGATGTGGGGAGCGGTTCCGGTTGGACCACGGCACTTTTGGCTTATTTAACCGGCAGGCAGGGTAGGGTAGTGGGGGTGGAAGTTGTTCCCCAACTGGTTGTTTTTGGGCAAAAAAATCTGGCAAAGTACGACTTTGGGTGGGCTAAGATTGTCCCCGCAGTTGAGAGTTCGCTTGGGTATACGATGGAGGCTCCGTACGACAAAATCTTGATTTCGGCCTCCGCCCAAGAAGTCCCGCAAGAGTTAGTTGATCAGCTAAAGCTTGGTGGAAGGATGGTTATTCCAGTGGGACATTCCGTTTTTCAGGTCGACAAACTGCCGGCGGACGGCAAACCTTACGACCTGAAGCTTCAAGAATTCCCTAGCTTCGCCTTTGTCCCACTGGTTAGACTGTGAGGAGTTTTGCAAGAACCTTGGGTTGCAAATCGTCTAAAAATCGTCTAAAATACGACTAAGATGTTTAATCCAAAATACCAAATAACGCCCAAAATACTAGAAAACATTAAAAGGGTGGCGGTTATTACTGCAGAGCTTAACGGCAAAAAGTTTCCTCAAGTCGTACTTGCAGAGTTAGAAAAAACTGCTAGAGCATCGTCATCTCACTCGTCTACTCGAATAGAAGGCAACCCTTTACCGCTGTCAGAAGTCAAAAGAATATTAAAAACCCGTCCCGAGCATTTAAGGGACAGTGAAAAAGAGGTTTTAAATTACAACCAGGCGTTGGAACAGCTAAACGCTTTGATAAAAAACAAGACTTTGCAGGTAGATCAAAAACTTGTGCTAGAGGTTCATAAAGTTGTCACCAAAGACTTGGTAGCCGATTTTAATTGTGGTAGTTTTAGAACCACTTCTGTGGTAGTTAATAATCCCACAACGGGTGTTATCGCTTATATTGCACCACAGTACCAGGATGTACCCAATTTAGTGACCCAGCTTATAGAATTTGTTAGGCAAAATGAGCAAGTTTTAGACCCACTGATTCTATCCGGGCTTTTTCACAAGCAATTTGTGGTTATTCACCCTTTTGTGGACGGGAATGGCCGAACTACCAGATTATTAACTAAAGTTATTTTGGCAAGAATGGGGCTGGATACTTTTAATCTTTTTAGTTTTGAGAATTATTACAACAAAGATATTGCCAAGTACTTTGAGAAAGTTGGTATTTTAGGCGACTATTATGATGCGTGCCAAAATCTTGATTTTACGCCGTGGTTAGAGTATTTTACTGACGGTGTTGTTGACGAGTTACTGCGCGTAAAGGCGGAGTTGGAATCGATTAACATTAGTCCGGCAAATGTCATAAAGCCACATCAGAAGAAGATTATGGACTATGTTGCAAAACACGGTTACATAACCGATGCCGATTATTCAAGGCTAACATCTAGAGCCAAAGCTACGCGCGCGCTAGACTTTAAACACCTTTTGGGATTGGGGTTGATTGAGCGAGTCGGGAATGGGAAGGCAACGCATTACATTTTACCGTCTTGAACCAAAAGAGTGCGTTGTTTAGGGCTTTTTTGTTTCAAAAATGATGAAATTGGGTATTTTTTGGTTAATCTCCCAGTATTCGGGGTCGTATCCTTTTGTTTCTGGGATAGCCTTGGGCTCGTATAGTGCTTGGACAACCAATCCTGCGGATATTACGGCATTAAACATATCTGAAACCGGCTTTGAATAGTAATAGATGGGAATACTTTTCATCCATGTCTCTTGATGAAGAACTGTATTGAGATAATCGCCATAGATGTGCTGTTTCCCCGTCTTATGGTCCTGGGCAAAACCCAGTAACGCACCGATTTTCTTGCCGTCTTCATCTGTGGTAGCTTCTGCCCCCCATTTAACAGGATGAATATTGGAGAACAAGAAAGCCCCTCCGTGTCTTAGAACCCGAAATACTTGACCCAGAACTACATCCCAGCTCTCAAAATAATCCAGAAGTAAGCTGGAGTAAACAAAGTCAAATGATTGATCGTCGAATGTTAGTTTTTCTGCGTCCATAACATAGAATTTAGCTCGTCCAAAATTTTGAGTAGCAATTTTAATTAATTCTTTTGAGATATCCACCCCAATAAGACTTTTAGGGTTTTTGGAGAGAATAAAGTCGCACTCTTCGCCTGATCCACAACCAAGACAAAGGACATCTTTACCTGTTAAATCCGGGATTCTGGCGGTCATAGCGGGTTTTTCTATGAACAGGTGTGGCCGGTTTTGTTTGAGATCTTTAATATCTTTGTAATTATCAAACGAAGTCTCGCGTGTTTTGTGCCACAAATCGGCGGCTCCATCATAAGCCTTGGTTACTGCGGTTTTTACATCCATGCACGGAATTATAACTCGTGGGGGTTTGTTGATCAAAGTCGGGTTTGTTATCAGCTGATATAATCTCGTTTATGATAAATAATAGTAAACTAGTATGGGCTGGTATTGGGGTGAATTTTATGCCAGCCGATGTTTGTTACAAAGAGCTTGTCGACATCAACCGTCTGCTGGTTAATAACTACGGGAGTACTTTTGGTTTTGATTCCAAAGTCAATCAGCCCCATCTTAATCTCTACGATGTTGATGTGCCGGCAACAAATTTGTCCGATGTCGAAGTCGCCGTGCAAAAAATTGCAGAAAATACCATGCCATTTGACATCGAGCTGGACGGAATAAAGAGTTTTGACTTTGGGTCAATTTATATTGCCTGCAAGCAATCGGAGGAGTTGAAACGATTGGAGGAGGAGATTGTGACCAAACTTACCGGTTTTAGGGATGGATGCAAGACCAGAGATTACTGGCAACCGTGGCGAAAACTAACCGAAGAGCAGAGGGAAAACAGGGAGAAATATGGAAATCCTTATGTTTTGGATGCATTCTTACCGCACATTACGGTGGGATTTGTAAAAAGGGACGCTCATAGACTTGCAGAAATAGTTAGTGAAGTAGGAACCAACTTTATGTTGGCTAGGTTTAAATGCGACCGGTTGGACCTTGTTGTTCATGATGAAGAAGACATCTTAATTAGCCAGAAGCGGTATAAATTCTCTGCTGGGAGGCTGCCATGAGTCTAAGTCTTGGAATCATCGGTTTGCCTAATGTCGGCAAGTCCACCTTATTTAATGCCTTGCTAAAAAAACAGGCAGCGCTGGTGGCAAATTATCCGTTTGCCACCATTGAGCCAAATGTGGGCGTAGTGGATGTACCGGACGAGCGTTTGCAAGGGCTTGTGGAGGTCGTCCGCAATGATTTTGGCCAGAGGCTGGGGGATAGGGAAGTGCCACAGAAGGTTATTCCGGCTACGGTTAAGTTTTACGACATCGCGGGTTTGGTTAAGGGGGCGCATAAAGGCGAGGGTTTGGGCAACGAGTTTTTAGGTCATATTAGAGAGGTTGACGCGTTGGTGCATGTTTTGCGCGACTTTGAAGACGAGAATATTATCCGTTCTGGCGCGGTAGATCCCGAGGAGGATAAATTTGTAATTGAGACGGAGCTGATACTGGCGGACATTTCTAGTTTGGAAAGAATATTGCGTAACGCCAAGGATGAAGCCAAAACCAGAACCCCAGAAGCTGTTTTGAAAGTGGAAGTGCTTAGTAAGATACAGGAGGTATTGAATCAGGGAAAACCAGCTAGAGGTTTGGAATTGTCGGAAAAAGAGCAGTCGGCAATACGAGATATAAAATTACTCACCCAAAAACCGATGCTGTATGTCCATAATGTTGCAGAAGACAGGTTGGGTACACTGGGTGTACAGAACAGGCAAGGGGACTCTAGGGAAGAGATCTACATTAGCGCAAAAATTGAGGCAGAACTTTGTTCATTACCGGAGGCGGAGCAAAAAGAGTACCTCAAGGAGCTTGGGTTAGAAGAACCTGGACTAAATCGCTTAATTAAGTCCGGCTATCAACTTTTAAAGTTACAAAGCTTTTTGACTGCCGGACCTAAGGAAGTTAGAGCTTGGACAGTGCGGAAGGAAGCCAAAGCACCGGAAGCTGCCGGGGTAATTCATACCGATTTTGAGCGGGGATTTATTGGAGCGGATGTAATTTCCTATGACGACCTGATGTCCGTAAAAAGCTTTAAGAAAGCCAAAGAACTGGGTTTGATCAGGTTAGAAGGCCGTAACTACACCATGCAGGACGGGGATGTGGTTGAATTTAGATTTAATGTCTGATACTATTGCCCGTTGCTAGAGCAAATTCTTGTAAAACTAGAGAACTACATCTAGACTAAAGGCAAAATTTGTGGCATAGTGCTTTTGCCAATCGGGAAGAGGGTTATAGTCAATCAACGACTGCGCAGTGGCGACACACCTCCCGTCGGCGTTTTAAATATGGCGATATACGAATTAATGACAATAGCTAAGGGCAAACTTGCCGAGGACAGCGCCCGGAATCTTTCTAACTCGGTTAAAGATCTGGTTGTTAGTAGCTCCGGCAGAGTTTTAACCAGCGATTTTTGGGGCAAGCGTAAATTTGCCTACGAGATTAAAGGTGCGACTGATGGCTGGTACGATGTCATTAGGTTTGAGGCCGAGCCAACTTCCATTGCAAAACTTAAGCAGAAACTTAACATTATTGACGATCTTGTTAGGTATATAGTAATAAATTTGTCCGACGATGCGTCGGAAAACGGAGGCAATAATGTCAAGAAGTCTTAATAAAGTTATTCTAATAGGTAATTTAACCAGAGATGTCGAGCTTAGGTATACCCCGCAAAGCAGTCCGGTAGCGGCGTTTGGTCTTGCCACCAATAGGCAATGGAAGGTGGGAGATCAGCTTAAAGAGGCGGTGGAATTCCACAACATCATTGCGTGGAACAAGCTTGGGGAGCTGTGCTCGCAGATGTTGGTAAAAGGCTCTAGAGTGTATGTAGAAGGTAGGATTCAAAGTAGGGATTGGGTTGATCAGAACGGCCAGAAACACTACAGAACAGAGATAATTATAGACGAGATGATCTTTTTGGGTGGTAAATCAAAATCGGGGACTATGGACGACGGCTCTGGCAGTGTGACGGCTCACGCCGAGCCGGCCACCGACTCTTCGGTTGCGGACGATCTGGCAAACCTAAACATTGACGATGTTTTGGCGGAGGACTCTTCAGAAGGTAAATAACTATGCGACCAACTACTTCAAGCTCAAGATTCGGGGTCGATAGGGGAGACCGAGGGGATAAAGTCGCCAGGATAGATAGAAAAACCTTTACGGTACCGGACTACAAAGAACCGCTTTCTCTAAAACGGTTTATGACCGACCGGGGAAAGCTACTGCCCGCCAAAAAGACCGGTGTTACGGCAAAGATGCAGAGGCAAATCGCCAAGCAGGTCAAGCGCGCCAGATTTATGGCGCTTTTGCCGTATACGGATAGACACGCGCTGTAGGGTGTGATTTAATCCTTGGGTTATGACTTCCGCGTTTAAAAAGTTTCAGATTTTTCTGTTTGTGTTGCTTGTTTCCGGCTCGACTTTTTTTGGCGGATTGTATTTAGGCAAACGCGGTTACCAGGTTGAAGTCAAAAAGAATCCGCCTAAAGTTGAGATAATAAACAAAGCCCCGGACGCGGAAAAGATAGATTTCTCGCTGTTTTGGCAGGCGTGGGATGCAGTTTCTGCGGATTATCTAAACAGGCCGGTTGACTCCCAAAAGATGCTACACGGGGCGATAGAGGGCATGGTTAAGTCGTTGGGCGATCCGTACACATCCTTTCTGCCTCCGGAAGTCAACCAGGTAGTGACAAATTCCTTAAACGGTTCCTATGAGGGTGTGGGTATGGAGCTGGGGATTAGAGATAATCAATTGATCGTAGTGGCGCCGTTAGACGGGTCGCCCGCAAAAGCCAAGGGAATACAGGCCGGAGACAAAATTCTGGAAATCGAAGGTGAAAGCACGATAGGCATAACGGTGACAGAAGCCGTGTCAAAAATTAGAGGCAAGGCTGGGACGATTTCGACTTTAAAAATCCAAAAAGGGTCTAGCGAACCTGTAACTTTAACTGTCAAAAGGGAAAAGATTACTGTTGCCAGTGTGACTTGGGAAGACAAGGGCGACGGGACAGCGTATATTAGAATAAGCCGGTTTGGCGCCGATACCAATACGGATTGGGATACCGTGGTTAAAGAAGTCAATGTTAAAATGCGCCAGCTGGACGCCATTGTTTTAGATTTGCGTGGCAATCCGGGCGGGTATTTGCAGTCAGCTGTGCATATAGCAAGCGATTTTTACAAAAATAAGCCTGTGTTGTTTGAACAGACGGCGTTGGGGGAAGAGCTTCCTTTTAATACTCAAGGGACGCCAGACTTTGAAAGAATTCCGGTATTTGTGCTGATCGACGAGGGAAGCGCCTCGGCAAGTGAAATCCTTGCCTCGGCGCTCAAAGAAAACATCGACGCGGTGTTAGTGGGTCAACAATCTTTTGGTAAAGGTACAATCCAAGATGCCAAAGAATTCAGGGACGGTTCAGGATTGCATATTACAATTGCCAAATGGCTGACAAGTCAAAAGAAATGGGTAGGCGACAAGGGTGAAAACGGTCAAATCGGGTTAGCGCCGGATGAGGTTGTGGAAATCAGCGACGAGGATATCCAAAACGACAGAGATCCTCAATTGGACAAAGTGCTCGAGCTAGCGTCAAAATACTAAGTTTTGGTTCGCAAAGGCGCGTGTTAAAATATTCATATGTCAGAAGAAAAAAAGACCAGTAAACGCACGGGACTTTTATATTTTATCCTGTTTGTGTTTATTATTCTCCTTGCGGGGGATATTTTTTCCTCAAACAGGGCTCACCTTGGGGATTTAATTTCAAATAAGCTTTGGCATATACAGAAAAAGCTCGGCCTCGATGTAAAGGAGTCAAAACAACCTTACGCGCAAAAGTTTGTTACTCAGGAAGTCGTTCAGGAAGAATCGCAGATCGTGGATGTGGTGGACAAAGTTTCGCCGGCCGTGGTTTCCATTGTCGTTAAAACAGTAGATTTTGACTTTTTTAGCGGTCCGATCACCGACGAGTCAGGTATCGGGACGGGATTTATTGTAGATCCGGGCGGACTTATAGTCACAAATAGTCATGTTGTGGACAATATAAACGGCGAATATTCGGTTGTATTGAAGGACGGTTCAAACTATGAAGTCGACAAGATTCATCTGGACCAGCAAAACGATCTGGCTATTTTGGAAGTTACGGCTAGGGATTTGCCAAAGGTCGACTTAGGTGATTCCGACAAATTAAAAGTCGGGCAAAAAGCTATAGCTATAGGAAATGCATTAGGTCAGTTTCAAAACACGGTAACCGTAGGGGTTGTTTCTGGCATCGGTAGAAGCATTACCGCGAGTGGTGGCTTTGGTTTAGG
>CAZTSS010000001.1:23846-30428 GCA_964616765.1 uncultured Candidatus Saccharibacteria bacterium | reverse complement strand
GTGGTCGAGGTCGAGGTCGAGGTCGAGGTCGAGGTCGGGGTCGAGGTCGGGGTCGTGGTCGTGGTCGAGGTCGAGGTCGGGGTCGAGGTCGTGGGCGCTATGAGTTATCTTATTAGATGGAGGTGGGATATGAGTAAAGTGTTTGAGATTGATAAAAACAAGATGTCTATAAAGTGGTGGCAGAAAATCCTACTATTTTTCTTGCCTACTTATGTTTCTTGTGATGGCGGTTATGTATGCTCTGTTTTTTAAGAGATGGCGTGGAGTTATTTATGTAACTGGTTTTGAAAAACTCAACCACCTAAATCAAAATTAGATAAGGAGGGGAAGTAATGTCTAAATACCAAAGAAATAAGGGGGCTGGAGGGGAACGCGAGATAGTAAACCTACTGAAAGAACACGGCGTACCCGCTAAGAGGATAAGCATGAATGAATCTAACCACGAAGACAAGGGCGACATACTCGTTGCCGAGTGTTGGAAAGCCGAGGTAAAGGTCGGAAAGCAAGTCCCCGACTACTTTTATAAGGCAATGAAAGAGGGCGAGGATATGCTGTTTGCCAAGAGAGATAGAAAGGAATGGTTAGTAGTTATGCCTGTTAATAAATTTATAGAAAGGTTTTTATGATTAATGAACACTCTCGTGTAGGACAAAGAATTTCGGGAAGGGTCATTCAGCTTAAGACGCTAGATAGGCTGGAGATTGAAAAAATAGTATCAGAAGAGTTGGCAGAATGTCTTGGTTTGGGGAGGGTGGGGGAAAAATCAGAGTTTCTTATTCTAAACGGTCTTATGTGGTCGAACTCTATCGGTGAGAACCTAAGCTTCGACGAGGCTAAAGAGTACGCTAAAAACTGCAGGGACGGTGGGTATGACGATTGGCGAGTACCGACCGCCAAAGAGTTGGCGGGTACAATAGATTGGGAAAATGGTACTAGCGGTGTCAGTGTTGGTTCTTACGGAACCTACTGGAGTAGTACCCAGGTCGATGGGACTATCGGGCGCAACCTCCACTTCTACAGTGGCCACAGCTGCATGAACAATCTCACTAAGTCCTGCGGCTTTTCGGTCCGTTGTGTTAGAGATTTGAAGACTGAACGAGCTGTTAACAATTTATAGAAAGGTTTTTATGAGTAAAGACGAGCTAATAGACAAATTTTCCCATGATTTTAGAAATGTGACACTCTCGGAAAGAGGTTTGCGGTCGTTGCTAAAAGCTTTTATGGGGGAGTTAGAAGAACGCTATGTTTTGGTGAGCCATGTTAGATATAACATGTTGCGAGGATTAGAGCAGAAGTGGGAGTACAAAAAAGACGAAATCAGCGAGGACAAATGGCGGCCCAAGGTTATGTGGAAGGAGGGACAAGTGAGAATATATCCTAAAACTATGCAGGAAACAGACAAACCTATGCAAAAAGTAACCACCATAGCCGACACGGACGACCAGTACTGGGCGGAAAGGCAAGAGATAGCAGAAAAAAGGATAGCGGAGAGGAAAAAAGAAAACAAGATAAGCCGTGTAGCCGAGATGTTGCAAGAGTTTATGAAGCAAGCTAACAGCGTGGAGTATTGGCAGGGCGAAAGAAGCGGTAGAGGTTGGGTGCGTGGTTGGGCTAGACGGATTGTTGAGGTACAATAACCCCGCACGGACTACGATTTCCTAGGAGTAATCGTTGGACGCTTGGTGGTGAGTTTAGTCAGCGTACGAATAACTAAACCGACACAAACGAACAAGGCAGATACCTGCTCCAAGAGGTAAGTTTCAAGTCTGCTGTCCGTGCAACTTTTTAATTAAATCCAGAATCAAAAAATGAGCCGAGTCTTTAGGCTGAGCCATTTTTTAGCTTTCATAAATTGGTACTTCGCCCCCATCAATTACAACAATCTTCTTGCTTCCCGTAGTGACTGCTTTACCCGTACTTCCCGCGACTGTATGGTCGCTTGTCTGTTCGTCCCATACTGCATCGGCTATATCCGCTTTGTCGTCCACTATTTTCAACTGCTCTCCCATAGAGCCTGTTCCCCACGAGGTTGCAGTCAGTTGTTGCCAGACATTTTGGGCTACTGTACCGGCAGAAATCGGTAATGCTATTGGTGGTGTTACAGGTAGGGCGTTCGCCCAATTATCCATCCCACCCAAATCCAAAGCGACAGAGGGCGGATAAGCCACTGTAAAGTCATCAAAGTAAATATATGCGTTGGTAGTAGTTGCATCAGTTCTTCCTGATAAAGTAACAGTTATCTGTCCGTAAGTGGTGGTGGGCGTGAAAGTTACAAATAATAACTGCCAGTCGGTTGTTTCTCCTGCCTGATGATGGGCCGGAGTACCGTTGTCGTAGTCAATCGTCAGCCTGGGTAACTGATGAGTTCCCGAATAATAGGTTGCAGAGTTCATCTTGCACCAAACTGATATGGTCATGGTCTTGTTTTGGATGTTGCCGGTTGGAATTGTAAACTCCCACTCCAGGTTATTAGTTGAAGAGGTTGGTTCAAATCTGATTGCAAACTTACCGGAACCTGAAGTGTGGACGGTGGTATCGGTTAAGCCATCACCTGTAGATTGGGTGTTACCATAAGGTGTATACATTCTATGGTCATTGGCAGTACCATTAAACGTATTGTACTTAACATACGAGGTTGGAGTATTGGCCGTAATATTAAAGTTAGTAGTTGAAGCAAAAGTGGTGTTGTCAACCAAACACCTAACAAAGGGATTGTTTATCCCACTTACAACAGTAGTATCATTGGCGAAAGTGCAGTCTCTAAAAGTGTCGTCTGAACCCGTATCAAAAAAAATTGGACAAGGAGTACGATAACTCTTGTATCTTGTGAAAGTAGTTGTTGAGCATCCGACTCTGATACCGCCTGCATACACCAATAAAAGGTCTGTAAAAGTATTGGCTCCGCCGCCACTTATCCACATCCCACCTGAATAGCTACTGCCAAAAAGGATAATGTCGCTTCCTACCATCCCCTTAGTTGTTCCTAAACTTATTATCGTGGTTGCCGTAGCACTTTTAATAGTAATGTTTGATAGTGTCCAACCAGAGTTAGCCCCCATCCGCAAGATATTCCCCGTATTTATGTTAAATGGATTATAGTAGTGGCAGTTAGTAATAGTATGCCCTCCAAGGAAGTTTCTATAAGTTTCTAAAGATGCCACTAGGGTTAGTCCCGTATTACCTGTCCCTCCTACCTCTACCAAGATGGAGCGATAGGTACAAACTGAACTGCTATTTAAAACCCCTATGGTGCTATACACAGACGCTGTTGCCGACCCGTGTCCCATATACTGCATAAAAACACCAACTACTTTGTCGTAGAGAATGAATTGGCTGCTATAACATCCAAGATTAGCCACACTAGCATTACCAATTAGCTTGATTCCTAGGTTATCCCCCTCTGATGCATTAACTACTGCCGCTCCTGCCAATACCGCTGCATCAAGATCAGTGTTTAAAGTGATAGTCGTACCAACAATATTTGAAATAGTGTAACTTACTGCATCCGATGACGCTTTATCCTTCCCCACTATTGTCAGTCTATCTCCTATACTCCATGCTGTGGAGCAATCATCTACTGTAACTATATCAGCTTGAGACGCTAAAGCCGCCTGTGCTGTTTCCGTCCTTATAAGACTGCTTTCCGCCCCTACCCAAGACCGATAAAAACTGCTTTGTTGATGATTCAAGGCATACGAAGCCATATCGATGAGGTACGACCCTGTAACTGCTGCTGAAAAGTTTATTATCGCTCTATTGGCTACTGGAATGGGGCTTGCATCAGTACCAATGGTAAAATTGCTAGCCCAAGATGAAGTTGCAATAACTCCATTTAATGTCCATGTGTAAGAAGCGGGTGGGGGATTTACCCACACAAGAGCCGCTTGGTCACACAAAAACGCTGCTCTGTTAGAAGCTAAGACATTAGTGGTAATGCTCTGGTCAATCGTAAAAGTACATCCATTTGTTATAACTAATGAATCTCCTGATGACGGAGCAGTAGTTACAGCGTCAAGCACACACAAATACCCCCAATCCCCTGCCGTTGTTGACCTATACCAGTACACCCTACCGGGACCACTACACGATATTTTGTACGACCAAGTTGATGCTGCTGTAGTTACAGGATAAGAGGTTAGGGCGAAATATCTAATAATGTCCTTACCTTGGATAAGGGTGTCATTAAAAGTGAAAGTATCGGTTGTCCTTAGACTAGCTCCCTCATACAGTTTTATAGTTACCGTCCTAGCTGTACCCCCTGTATTGTATAAGGGAAGCACAATACCTAGCTGGTTTCCATTATTAGCAAATGTAACATTGATAGTACGCTCTGTGTATGTATCATCATAGTTGGCTGTGGAGCTAGACCACACCCAGCCTACATTGTACGCCTCGACCCCACGCCAAGTTCCTGTAGTGAATGTCCCATTTGTTAGTAGCGCCTTACAAGCCATATTACTTTATCTCCTCAAGTATCGCCGTATTATCGGCAATAACTTTTTCTAACGCCTGTTTTTCGACCTCATAGTTCATCATCGGGTAGTTGTCTTTAGCCCACGCCAATAACTCCTCATCAGTTGGGGCTTGAGGTATTTCCTTGAGTCTTGCTTCCGCCTCTATTACCTTCTTTTCCAGCTCGCTTTTTACTACCACTTTAGCGTTGTCGGCATCGTCTACCACAACATATCTATCTTTATCTAACTGTATATATTTCATTAGAACCTCACCAAACCAAGAGTTAGACTCTCGTTTTCTTTGGCTTTGCCAACCTCATGCAGAAGTTTGTCGATAAGCCTTAAAATTAGTACAGCCACACCCGCCCATTCGTAGGACAGGCTGGTAAAATAGGCTACTCCAAAAGGAATAACCGCCAGAACCAACAGTCTTAGGGGTTCTTTTACAGCTTCAAAAATAGGGTTTTTCATAGTCGTTTCCACCTCCTTGTCTTGACATTTATTTAATAAAACGCTCAACCGTTCGTTTTCTTTGTGGGCTTCGTTTATGGCTTCCTGTGACTCTTGGCACTCCTTCCTACTCTCTGCTAACTCCTTCTTGAGGGCTTCGATATCCTTGACATAAGACTCTTGTGAGCTTGTATTTAGGGCTATCCATGAGTTTAGTTCCGCCACAGTCTTTTGTAGCTCCTCGATATGTTTTATCTTGGCTTGCAGGTCTTTGGTGGACTCCCTATCTAGTTCTTCATATTTGGCTTTCCACTTGTTTCTGGACTCCCGCATTTCCTCTAGTTCCTTCTGGCAAGTGTCCTCAACAGGTAGTCCCAGAGCCACTAGAATAGCTTCGGCCAACGCTTTACCCACTCTGGCGGTATCTTTAAGAATTACACTATCGTGGGAGTCTTTTACCTGCCCCATCTCGATTAGTACGCAGGGGGTTTTGGCAGATATGCACTGCCACATATAGTAATATCTCGTGTTTGCGTTTGAGCGAGATTTAACATTTATCCCGACTTTGGGGAAGAAGTAGTCCTGTATGGCTTTGGCGCACCTTTGGCTCTCTTTGGTAGCATCATCGGTTGAGGGTTCTGGAAAGTCACAAAACCCACTGCCATTGTCGCCAGCGTAGTCCATGTCACAGTGAATTGTTAGAAACAAGTCCCAATCCTCGTCTAAAGAGGTGGGGTCGCAGTTAAAATTCCCGTCTACTTTTTTAACCTCTACCTTACCTGCTAAAAGCCGTGCTACCTCGTCTCTGACGGCTATATTGATTTCTACCTCACCACCTGCACCTGTCGAACCCCGTAAAGAGGCAACACAATTATTTTTAATGTTCTCATGACCTGCTTGCAAAATTATTCGTTTCATTCAGTCCTTTCACAACACGCCATGTGTTGAAATTAGTTTTATAACTCCACCAACAACAGCTAAAAGAAACGCACCCCCGACCATATTCAGAGCGGTAGTGTAGGGCTTAAATTTATTCATCGCCTCTACCAACTCCTCTTTGGTCGCATAGGTTTTAGGAAAACAATCCAGCATCTTTATCACGCCGTCTAGCTTCTCCTCTAAACTGTCAAATCTTTGCTCAAGCACAGCCATTTGCTTGTCGAGAAACGCTACCGTTGGGTCTTTTTCCACTCTGTTCGGCATAGAATCCGTACAACTCCTCTAGGACTTTCTCCAATTTTTTACTCTTTTTTTCGCACTCAATAGCAACCCTTTTAAGGGCTGAAATCTCGCTTTTGATAAACTTGACCTCTTTTTTAAGTTCTTCATACATTTTTTTAATCCACTTTCTTAACCTTTCTAAAACTCATTATCAGACTAGCCGATAGACTGCTTGCGTATTTGCAATAGCAACCTAACGGCTTTTTGTGTGTCTACCTCCTGTTTTATCCAGCCTTGCCTTTACCGCCGTGACCGACCTTGCTTGTGTGTCTGCAATCGCTTTATGGGCTTTGTAGTGGCATTCCAGACAAAGAAGCTTGAAGTTATCCTCTGTGTCCTGCCCGCCAAGCGATACCGGTAGCTTGTGGTGACCTTCCATGAGCCACCCATCTTGCCACCTCCTTCCGCATACCTCACAAGTCCACTTCCTCTGCGCTCCAAGCCGTTTAGTCATCTC
>CAZTSS010000001.1:632-23836 GCA_964616765.1 uncultured Candidatus Saccharibacteria bacterium | reverse complement strand
TGGCATCAGGCAAATCTCCTGTCAGCTCGTAGTGGTCGAGAAACCACCCTTGCCTTGCCCACGAGTCGCAGATCGAACGAATCAGGAATTGGATTGTTACCCAATCTTGGTTCGTAATCCGTGAGACCACATTTCGCCTATCAGTACTCTTAGTGAAAGTACCGACCCAGACAGCGTTCATGCTTCACCTCACTCGTAGATGTTCGTGAGAGTTCCACCGCAGAATGGACACACCTTGTGGTGTTTTTCCACGATACGGTGGCAGACAGCGCACAGCTTGTAGATGACCTTCATGGCGACCTCCTAGTTAAATTCAGTTTTCAAGATAAACCACACACTCTATAGTTGCGTGAGATTTACCCATTATCCGACCTGCAAAGTTCAGCCCATGCATCAGCAGAATACTTAATAAGAACAATATGGTCGGTTTTGCTAGTGAAAGTAAAATCCCCCGCTAAATAAAGATTTCCCCCATCCTTTATGGTCGGATTTCTGCTAAGGTTTTCCGATCTAAGAATAAGAATTTGACCTATGCTTCCCCCTAAAATATCTGTAAGGTCGTCTGTTGCGGCATCTCCTTCGGTATCCACTCTATGGTAAGAGCCTGTTATCGTAATAGCTCCGCTGGAGATAGTTAGTTCTGTAGATGTCCCCATTCCGATAAATGGAATAGTTACACCACTTCCTGATGTAGTTCCTTCTATGGTATCTGTTGCTAATTTACTTCCCGACAACGCAGTAAAAGTGTTGGGAGTAAACTGAAAGTCATCTGCACCATTCATCTTGATATCTATTCCGCCTGTTCCTTTGGTTATTATATCCAGTCCGATATTGGTATCCCCACCTGTTGCGGTTATGGATGGATTTCTGCTTGTAGCCGCATTGGTTACTGTTATTTCATTTACTGCTGATGCTGTAGCTGGGGTTTTGATGACTTCGTTGCCGTTGGCATCGTTTATTGAAGTGGTTATTTTGGGGGTGGTTAGTGGAAGACTATCCATGTGTGTTCCATCCGCATCGTGTTCTGCGCCTATCCCCTCAATAAGTCTGTTCCATTGTTTTGCGGTGAATAAAACCTCAACAACCGCACCCGCCGAGTGGGCTTGTGCCGTTCCCTCCTGCCCGCGTAAACAATTGATTAAGTTATCGCCCGACACTTCACCGATAACGACCTCTCTTTTAGAAAGCGTTTTAGTACCTGCTGAATCTACCCTATCTATTGTGACCACATAAATGCTACCCTCTGTAAGTCCGGAGGCAGACGCTAACGGAACAGTTGTTACGGAAGCGTCGGAAACCCCACCCGTTCCAATTGTCCCGCTCCAAAGCGGTACTAAAGTCATTAATTTATCGTTCACACTTGCCATAATTTCCTTTCTTGCAACAAAAAAACCAACCGCTGTCTTTTTTGGACTTTGGTTGGTCATAACGCCCGAAGGGGGCGCAAACCTTTTTCTATTGTTGCCTGTAATTTAACACAAGACCATCAAAAATCAACTGCGCCAGCGCGAGGGTGATTTTGACGGAATCAATATACCTTTTGCTTGTATTCCAAGTAAAGTAAAACGGGTGTCTCCCGAGGTCGAGTACACCTTGAATTGCAGAGCGTACACCTTCTTTTTTACCCGTACAACCTTTTTAACCGTAGACTCTGTAAAGGTTTCAGGTGCGTCGGTAGCATCCCCCACTAAAGGCTCATCGGATACCCACTCATCGCTCATACCGCTAGAACCTGTCGTGGAAGAATACTCGGTAGAGCTTAAGGACTGAACGGTTTTGTTTTTCATGAGCCCAATAACCTCAAGAGTGAGCGAGCCTCTGAAATCCCCCAACTCAAACACAACCTCGTTAACTTTAGCCAAGTCGGTGTAGTCTTTGGACACTGGGATTAACGGGCTGATATACGATTGGTAGAAGGGTGTCCCAAGATCGTTTGTATATGCGTCCGATAACTCTACAAGCTGGTTACCACTTGTCGGCACGCCGATAAGCCTAGTAACACCGCCGGAGTCTGTGTACTCAAAAAGGTGCTTAAAACCGATATTCCACGCCCAATTCCAATTCTGCCTTTCAAAATCAAAAATGCAGGTTCTATCGTTGGTAGAGCCAACGGGTACGGAGAAAATCGCCATCGGGGATTTGTAATATCCTGTGGCGGTGGACACCAAACTTCCGTTTAGACCCTCAAGCTGGTTTCTAATAGGCGCGGAGAGATCGTCAGTTGCCAAAACATTAAACATTTGCTCTTTGTTACGAAGCGCATAAACGCCCTTTTTGTTTATGAATAAAACATTATCCCCCGCCTTTATAACCGCGTCGGTAGAGTCTGCCCCAATAGAACCCACAATCTTGTACGCGGACGGCACAATGAACGATGTGTCCCCTATTGTCGCTGTTGTAAGCTCTATCTGGAAAATAGTCCCATACCCGTCTGGAGAGGAGCAAAGCACCGTGATCATGGGGTTGCCCTTTCCGTCCCGATAGTGAATAACTGCAACAGGTTTGTTTCTACCGCCCTTTTCCACATCGATATAAAAGCCACCATACAGGATAGAGAAGAACCCAAAGTATTGCCCGACACCGGATCCATACACCCTATACTCGTTTTCTGGATCGGCTGTTGCCCAAAACCTATTTCCCGATATTTCCATGCTTCTAAACTTTGGCGCACCGGTAGTGTTGTCGTTGGGGGTTTCCACATAGATATTGGGTACAAGTGAGTTATCATCCCTAAAAGTCAAAGTAGCCGTACTACCGAGATAAACCTCTTCCCCGTCATACTCTCCCCAATAAATCTGGTAGCCTGTTGCACCAGTTACTTCAGTAATAGTCAGGTCGATATATTCATCAGCCTCGTCCCAATCCTCTCTTTTTATATCGGTTGGAATGCTCAAAGAGGCAGACGCACCTGTATAGCCAATAGAATTTACCGCCACGACCCTATAATAGTTGGGGTAGCCTGTGGTTGACAGACCTGCCCCCCTCGCGCCTGTTGGGGCTACCGGCTCATCTAATGCCGTGTACTTGGTCAGGTTAGTCCCGTCGTAGTACGCCAACGCGTCTGTGCCGTTGGCTATGTATAGCCTGTCGTTTGTGTGCAAAAAATATGGCTTAGTACCTGCTGTAAAGGTTGCGCCCGTAACCTCACTCCAAGAACCACCGTCAGCAGACTTCCACACCTTCCCACCGCCAACAGCGATAATCTCTCTCGTCCCGTCGGTTTTTATGTATTCGGTTGCGGAGTCTAAATAAGTCGCGCCAGCTATTGCCTGCCCGTAATAACCCATACCCCACCTAGTCTGCCAGACCCCGTCCTCTACCTGTAAAAGGTTTGTAGACTCTACCGCGTACTTTTTATCTAGCCTGCTTTCTGTAATCAGCGTGTTTGTGCCACCTCTAAAAGAGTTAATCTTCTCAAAGTAGTTGGCTATTTTTATTGTCGGATACCTGTTACTAATCATTCACCAAATACATCGCCTGTCAGCTGGTTTGCGATGTCCTTTAACTTGAAGCTTTGGTCGTGGGGCGGGATCTCGTTATCGAGTATCATCGCGTTCATGACCGACACCGACTTTTGAGAATAGACATTTGCAAGATCTGGGCGCTCCTCTTCCAGCAGGGATGTTAGCGCGTGATAAACCGCGAAGTACGGCTTTTTCATTTCTATAATGCTGGTCGTTGCGGTTAGTTCTGTGGGCGTTTTGTAGTATGAATACTCTATTGTATCCCCGCTGGTATCTGGTGTTGGATAGATATTTAACCAGTACTTACCCGTGGTTGAGTTTCTTGTTATCCAATAAAACCTAGCGGATGTGTCCACCTTTTCTAGGGTCATTACCTCCCTATTTTCCGCGTACGAATAATACAAATCGCCGATTTTTACAAAAGACGATATATCAACAAAATCGTCCGGACAAACATAGCTTGCGGTAGAGGCTGTGGTGGTTTTAGTCCCGCTAGACGCGCTTGTAAGCGTCGTAAAAAGCTCCTTCCACCTTATATTATCCTCATGTGCCTCATCGCCCCAAGACTGGATAGCATCGTTTATAAAGCCCTGAATAAGGGTGTAATCCTCGTCCCCAAATGTTGGGTAGTCCGTACTTTTATCGTACTTCCGCCATATAATTTTAACTAAATCTGCTAAAGTCATTTCTGCCTCCTTTAGATAACAAAAAAACTAGCTTCAGTCTTTACGACCTCTGCTAGCTATGTGGGGTGAAGAACCCCAAAGCCATTAATTTTTTTCAACATACCACACCTATGCGTACTTGGCAAACGCTTTAGAAATGCTTCTAATGTCAATCTTTTTAGCCGACTTCGTGGGTGTCGGCGCGACCATTTTAGGTAACTCCAGCTTTTTACTCTTAGCGGAGGTCGCCCGTTTAATTTTTAATAAAGCTCGCTTTTTAGGTGCGGTTATTTTAATTTTTGGTGGGGCTGGTATGGAAAGCTTCTTGGCTTTCTTGGTTGTGCCTGTGCTGGTGTAACTGCTGTTAATCGCAGAAAGAGCCGATAACTGCTCCTCTGCTTGCTTCTCGGTAATCACGCCGGCATCAAGTAGTTTAATAATATCGTTCTTCCTTGAGGTTACGGCGGACTTGTAATCCTTTATTCTTTCCTTGTCCAGCTCCTCGTTGCCGGTTAGTTTCGGCGGTTTGGCGGTAAACTCCAATGCTATTTTCTTAATACTTCCGTTTTTATCTATATAATTATACTCATTGTCAGAGATATATCCATTCTCTACCTCTGCCGCAAAAGCCTTACCTCCGGTATCCACTGACTGTTTGTTTTTGTCCTGCCTGTTTTTAATTATCATCTGGTATATGTTTTGTTTTTGCTCGGGGCTTGCGTTTTTGAAATACTCGGATTGCTTCTCCCCAAGCACACTCCTACCCTCTCTAAAATAGGTTCTGGCTTCCGGTGTGGAGTATTGCCCGAATAAAGATGTTCTCACCCTGTTTACAGGTGTTTGCGGTATCGGGTATCTCACATTGCCTTTGTCGGTGATACTCGCACCCTGATTATATGCCTTCGTTCCCTCTATGAATTTTCTTATCTGCCCGCCACCTGTTGGAAGAAGAAGATTACTCGCTGCCTTCAAACCCTCCTTCTTAAAGGTAGTAGTACCATCAATCAGACCTTTAATATCTGGCATAGCACTAGACACAGGTATTCTTCCACCCTCTGTAACAATACCGACAAATGGTAGCTGTGCTGTCGTGTTGTTTACCAAGTTTTTAGTAGCCTGCTTGCTCTTGATATTCTCGTTGGTGTAGTCCTCGTAAGCCTGTACTGCAACCCCAATGGGATCGAACGCCGGTCTTCTTCCGGTAGCTTTTTCAAACAGGTTGTTGAATAAATATCCGTAAAGAAACACCTGCCCCATAGCAGACGCAAGACCCGCCCCCCTATAATTTCTCGGTAAGTCCTTAAAGATAAACGAGAGTTGGTTGTTCACCTCAAGTTCAAATTGTGTTAGAAACCCCATTGTTTTGGAATTAAATAGCGTGGGTTGTTGCCCAACGGAGCGGTCTGCCATAACCCTCATTGCCCAGTCGTCGGCGCGCTTAATCGCGTCAGTTTCGTTGAGACCCCTCTTCAAACCCTCGTAATACTTGCTCCTCACTATGGTTTCTGATGTAAACCTATCTATTGTCTTAAATAGCCAACCCGCTTTGTCCCCTACCTTCTGCCACAAATTTACAGCCAAGCGATCGTCCCCAAATCTGCGTGTTAGAAAATCCGATTTGTCGATAAAGCCGTCATCCTTAATTGTGGTGGATATGGTGTCCAACATACCGCGAATAAAAGACGGCTTGCTGGTGGTTGCCATAGATTGTGTTAGCGGTATAAAGTTTGTGAGGGCGGACGATACATTACCACCAACCATGTTAGCCCCTACTTGCCTTCTCATGGTATTTGTAGCCGTGTAAACTCCCCTACCTACCGCCGCTTCAAGACCTCTATCCAACATAGACTTCTTCCCTGCTAGGTTGTTTGTAAATTCTGTCAAATCTGCTACAAAATTAGACAGCCTGTTACTTCCAGCGTGCATCTCGCGCAAAGATTCCTCCAACCCCCGCAACCTTTGTATGTTATCGGTGTGGAAAATCTGCTTGGATGCCCCGCCCAAATATCTCTCAATTCCCTCGACGGCATCAAACTTGGTTTTATCGCCAAGTCTTGGTAACGCCGACGCAAAGAAATTCTTGCCGGGCTTAAAATCGGCGGTCAAGCCGTTTATATCGGTAGGTAACGCGTCCGCTTTTGCAGGTATGCCGAAGTTCTCCAACACCGATCCAATCTCGTGGAAGTGTAGGAAATAGTCTTTCCTTCTCGGTATGGGGTCGTAGCCGTTCTTGATTAATACGGAGTTTATTTTGTTTAGATAGTCGTCATATTTAGCTCTAAAAAACCTCTCCCCAATCACCACCTTTTGCCAATCTTTTGTTCTTGCTTTCAAGTCGGGAAGATTGATTTTACCCTCGCCATAAAGTTGCAAAAGTTTAGACTCGTTGCTAAAAGCCTTAATACCAAGCGCCTTAATTTCTGCCTTCTCTTTATTCAAAAAGCGTATCCTGTCCGCCTCTGATTTTCCTATCGGGTCGAGATACACCGACTTCATCCTCGGGGCATCCTTGCCCATAATATCGTCAAAATTGCGATTCATGGTTTCCCTACCATAAGCCAGCTTGCCCATTTTTTTGTCTTTCCAGTTGAAAGAGTTTGCAATCTCTTTTTCTGTTGCCGTTACTTCTCTTTTTATAGCGCCTTGCGTGTTTTCCCCAATCGACCTACCTATCGTTTTGGCTAAGTCTTCTGCTCGTTGGTTTGCCTGTTTCAAACTAGCCTGTGCCTCTTGTTTTAGTATGGATTGCGTTTTGATTTCCGCCTGCCTTCTGGTTAGCGGGTGTTTGTAGTTTTCAATAGTAAATCCCTCGCCGACCACCTCGCCGTTTCTAACAACCCTTTTAGGTAGCAATTTTATGTCTGTGTTGTTTTGTGGTAGCATTACAGGCGATGAGACTTCCGGGAGAAGCATACGATTGGGAATCTGATAGGTTTCCGCGTTCGTTGCAGGAATACCTGTCGTTTGTAGTTTACTCTGCTCTAATTTTATTCCTCGTGGGTTGCGTGGTTGCTGGAATTCGCTGGCTCTTTGGGGTAGACGCGCCGATGGAGTAGTAATTTGTCCCCCCTCAACGCTAGCGATTACATTACCCTCGGATTTCTTGATAATATCCCCGTCAAGAAAATCGTTAATTGCCTTTACCTCTGCTGGGTCTACCAAGTCGCCGTAACCCTCAACCCCTCCGCCCGTGCGTAAGTTTTTCTCTGCTATTCCAAATAACTCCTCGTTAGTTGGCGCACGATTATAGTCCGCATAAAAGTCCTTATACCATTTAGGGTTTCTACTTGAGCGCATATACTTACCACCTTCAATGGGTATTATATCGACACCCTCAACAGCCTCAGCCAAGCGCCTAGCCTCTTGACCTATCATCTCAAGAGCGTTGTCGCCGTATTTTTTGGCAAGGGTACTTCTTTTTATAGACTTCATTAAATCCTCCGCTGTCCCTCCCCTGACCGATTTAGTAAAACCGGCTAATGCAAGACCAGCCAACGCCTTTTTCTCGTCAAACCTAACTCGCCAATTGCCATCATCGTCCTGATATGGCTCAAAACCCATAAACGAGCCCATCGCGTATTTGCCCGTCTTGTTGTAGGATCGTGTCTTGTTGATAAACTTCTTTGCAGTCGTATATGCCCCCTTGTTATTCCTTAGTTTCTTGCCAAGAGCAGACAATACTTTAGCCTCAACGCTTCTCATGGCTTCACTAGCCGACTTGTAGGCGCGGGGTACTACATCCCCCGCTATCGGAAAAATAACATCTAGGGCAATTGACTCTGGAGTAGTTTCAAAACCACTTGCTCTATCTACTAAAAGCCCCTGTCCAACATTTGTTCCGACCTTTATTGGAAGTCGTATGTTTGCCGAAGCCTTGCCAACAAGCTTATCCATAATTGGCTGTGTACCCCTTATCACGCCAGCCATAGGTAGCGCTTTCGGTAAAAACTCCAAAGACGCTCCAATACCGGAAGATAAAGCCTGTCTGGTGTTTTTACCGGACAGAGCCTCACTAGCGCCAGTTATAACGCCCGGTAAAGCGGAGTATCCTACTGCGGTTAGTGGTTTAGACGCGCCAGCCCAATTAAGCCCGCTTAGTACGGTTTGTCCGACACCTTTTGCTAGTTGTGGTACATTAAATTGACTCGCTTGCGGTCTACTTGTCGCCGAGGCAATGTTATATCCGCCCTGAAGTGGTTTGACTAGTAGGTTTGAAGCTATATCGACCCCCGCGTTTAGCGCGCGTTGTTTGTTTTTAGTAGGCTGTGATACCTTTATGGTCTTGGGTAACTCCTCAAGCTTATTGCCTTCTAGGATATTGCGCCACTCCCCCAAGTTTGATATTCCCTGCGCAAGTTTCCCCGTAAAGCTGTTGGGTTGCACGGAAACGGTCTTGGGAAACGGCGCGGTAAGCGTACTGCGCACATCAGCCAAAACCTCATCCTTGCGTTTTTTTACCTTTGAAAGCAACTCACTTATCGTCATGAGTAGCCTTTCTTACGATAGGTAACTTGGTTTCTTTTTAGTTCTCCAAAGGTTATACCCGTAATCGTTACCACCACTGGATGCGCCAAATGTCGGATAAGCTCCGCCCATCTCGCTTTGGACGATGGCGTATGGGTCAAAGTTGGCGTTGTTTTGCGTTGCTAACTTGACATTATTTAGCTCCGCCATTCTCCGCATTGCGTAATCTTGTAACGACTGCGACCTAGCTTGCGCTTCCTGCTTTAACGCGTCTAAGTCTTGTTGGGCTTTTTCTACTATTGAGGCTTCCAGATTGTATAAAGCCTCCGCCTTAGTATCGTTAGCACCAAGCTTCATTTCCTCGATCCTATCTATGTAGCTTCTGTAATAATCATTGACGGCTTTAGCGTTATCGTTGTACCAAGTTTCCAGATTGGCCTTTTCCGTCATGTAGGTGTTGTCCAAATCAGCTTGTGCAGCCATTTGGGTTCTGGTAAGTTCGTTCGCGCCCCTATTAGCTAGTTTTTGCAAGGCGTAGGATGCCATTGGTACAGCACTAGACGAACCACCACCCGCAGCGCCAACCATCATGTTCGCAGCGTCACCCGCGCTTCTAAAGTTTTGAGCAAGCTCCCTAATACCCGCTGTTCTTTGAGAACCTAGATTTTGCGTAGCGTAGTTTCTCGACTGGTCTAAACCGCCAAGCATAGTCTGTTTTTGTGTCCCAAGATAACCCAAGTCCTCCGCCTGCCTTGTGGGGGCTTGTGTAGCCATAGCATTTAATGAGTCTTCGTAGGTATCCCACCTCTGGTTAATTAAATCCCTAAGACCGCTAGAATCAGCCTGCTTTTGTAGCTGTGCGCTTTCATACGCTTTGGCAAAGTCAAGCGCGTTGTCTACACCATACTGCTTGTAGTAGTCCTTAGATTTGTTTGGGTCTAATCCAAGGCTCTTAAATATCTCTCTTTTGGAATAACCGGTGCTTCCACCATTACCGCCGCTTTTGGGTTTGGGTTGTGTTGGTGCGTTGTATGTTGGGGTGGGTGCGCTGTTAGTAATCGTATTATTTGTACCTAAGACAGCACCACTACCGCTTGGTATCGATTGGTAGCTTGAATAACTTACTGGGGCTGGGGACGAGTATGTTATTGACCCCTTATTTCCGCCAATTTTTTCCGTTAAACCGAATTCCGGTAAATTTATTCCAAACAGACTCCAATTTCCTGTTGCCATATTTGCCTCCTTGTGCCCATGAGTGTATAATATACCCATGGAAATTATTAAATACTTCCTAGTCCTACTGGTTCTAGCCCTAGTTATCGCCTTGGGGTCTTTAAGTTATTCGTACACCTCAAGTACCTCAAACGACGGTTCTTCCTGCGCTACTACTAGCGTAGAAATACCACCATACATAGACGAATACGAGCTTTGGACTCTTATAGGTAACTACAAGCAAGAAAATAACTTGCAAGTACCTACAAAAGACGAAAGTTTATGTGAGGTGGCTAGAGCAAGACTTGGACAAATTACCGATGACTGGAGTCATGATAAATTTAACGGCGACTGGAAGTGGTCGCTGACTGCCAACAAGTACACCCAAATGGCGGAAAACCTCGCTAAGGAACAGAATGACGCGGATTCCGTGATGGGTGATTGGAAAAACTCCAAAACACACAACGATGTACTTCTACTAAACAGACCATACGCTTGCGTAGAATGTGCCAACATTAACGGCACAAACTACTGTGTCTATATCTCCGCTATTTAATTCTCAAGGTACAAAAAAAGACGCGCTCAATTCCGCAAACAGGGTTACCCCTATTCGCAGAATCAAACGCGCCTCATCAGCTAAGGTAAGCGCTGGCTACAAGTGGTTCTTCACCACCAAACCAATTCATTTACCTTTTGACATATATACACCCGCTTGTCAAGTTTTTCTTATCTCAAAGTAGTATTTTCCCTCTATCGATGGATAGTGAATAACGGCTTTATAGGCGATCTTCAGGTCTTCCTCGTCTATTACGCTTTTTACCCACTCCGTACCGCCAAGTTGTCCCCAAAGCGTTACCTCTTTTATCGGGTTAATTCCTATAACCTTCCCACCACTCTTGCAAACCCGCAAAGCCTCGTCCACCGCGTTTTGCCAAAGCTCTATTTGCTCAAGTACACATGAAAGCACGACCGTGTCAAAGGAATTGTCCGGAAACGGCAGGTCGCACGCATCGGCGTGGCGGACATCCAGCCCCCGAGACTTTGCGTCTTCCACCACACTAAGACCGGCATCAACCCCAACCCCATTTGGTACTTCGGAAAGCAACACCCCAACATTTGTCCCGACATCCAACCAAGAACCCTTTATTCTGGGCTTCAGGTAGTCGAATATCTGGTCGTTTAACGCACCCAAACCTCTGGTTATGTAGTTTGGATATTTATTATCCTCTGGCATTTGCTATCCTTTCCAGCATCCGTTCCAACGCCTCTACCGGATACCATTTTCCATATCTCCAGCTGTGTAGGTACACAATCTCGTCGGTGGGTAGTCCTTCTTTGTGGTAATCCTCCAACCTCTGGCTTTTAGGTAGTGTTTTCAGTCCAAAAATATCGTAATCAAAAGTCAACTCGTTAAAGGGGTAGGTACTGTAGGTTGGGTTGAACCCCCACTCAATCAAGGAGTATTTTGCTCGGTATAACTCATCTGCTGTTGGATAGTGTGTGTGGTACTCCCCGTGTAGGGATATCTCGTCGCTTCTTGAGAGTAGGTAGTCGTAAACAGCCTTGTTGTCGGTAAAAATCTCGCTACCTGCGTTTTTAACAATCTCCTCGTTAGTCATCTTGCTGTCAATAAACTGCACCGAGCCTCTTGGCGTTATACACTGGATAATACCAACCCCATACTTATCGCAAATGTTGCAAAACGCCTCCAACTGACTAAGGTTGGTGTCATACGCCACATCGTCGTTTCTAATTTTGAAATTTATCATAGACCTCCTTGTATAACTCACCCACGGCGTTGGCTACAACCTGCCAACGGAATTTAGCAACCTGCGGGTAGGTGTAGTACATGAGAATCCCCTCTTTTATGCTTTCCACGGTTCTTTCTATCTTGAAAATGTTGGTGTATGCACCCATGCCCGTATCTGTTGAAATAACGGGCTTATTTAGAAGCAAACACTCCACGACGGGCGTGCCAAAGCCCTCCTTTTTACTCGCGCACACATAAAGGTCTATTGAGTCATACCAAGCGGGCATTTCTTCAAGCTTCATGTCCACACCACGCTTAAAGGCGACTCCAAGCTCCTTGCAAGCCTGCTCGACCAACTCCACACCCTTATAATCTATGTTCCATGGTTCGTTTTGGTACGCCATTCCCACAACAAACTCCTTTGGTTGGAATATGTCGTCCACCGCGTCCGATATGTAACGGGCGTTAGGGAAAAAGGCTTTTAGCTCGGGGTGGATAACATGGACGGTTGCAAATTTCGCCGCCTCAAGCATGGGTTCTCTAAATCTGAAACTTCTTACTGACACAATTATCGGCTTTGGGTGTTCCGCTATAAAGTTTAAGTGTCTTCCCACATCAGCGTTATTAAAGTGAATTATGTCGTAATTTCTTGCCTTCTCAAACAAGGCTTCTTCTGGTAGTTTGGTGTAATAATCAATATCTATCTCAAAAGGTATCAACTCTTTGTAGTGGTTTGCGATTCTATCTACCACCCAGCTCTGCCCGTCCGTTAGAATCAAAACTCTTGGTGTCATATTAGGTGTTTTTCTACTCTGAAATGCGGTGAGTTATACACCGTTCCTTTCATTTCCGTGTATTTTATCCCTAACTTCCAGCAACAATAGTTAAAAGACAGCTGGTCGCGTCTTGAGCCTTCCGATATTTCCTTCCACCAAAGCTCGTTGAGTAGCTGGATTTGTGGGGTGTGCCTCCTCAAAAGGATAGTACACTCCGCCAGCCCGTTGTGTCTTGGATACTGCTCGCTAACCGCGTATTTAGCCATTTGTTTGGCGATAATATCGGGGTCATCCTTCTTTTCCGCCCCGCAAACCATGGCTTCTGTGTAGGCGCAGTCGCGCATATAGTGTTTATGCACAGCAATGTCGTTTTCTGTAAGATAAAGCGCGATAAGCTTGTCCAGCGGGTCTAAAAGAGTTGTCGAGCCGTCTATCCACAAAGAATACTCGGCGTGGGGAAAATACTTGTGCGCCAGCACCTTGTACTTTTTAGCGCATCTGTTGGGGTCTACATGGTCTAGTAGCGCATCCTCGACCTTCCATGTAGCAGAGTCCTGTGTGGGGTGAATGAACGCGTGAAACTTCACATCACCCGCTGTGTTTTGGTTTTCTTTGAGCGCGTCTTTTCCGCCCACTATGCTTGTGTAAACTATCTTTTCCATACTTTTACAAAATGAACCACATACTGTGGGTAGGTTACTCCGGGCTGAATAGCCTCCACATTGTAATTTTCAAGACTATCGACTAGCTTTTTACAACCCTTTGTGTCGTCTCCGATGTAGTAATCATCAAACACCACGACAGTTTTATCCGTCATCTGTTTTGCCACCCACAGCCAGTCGTTTTCTATTGTTTCCAAAGAATGTCCGCCGTCAATAAATACAAAGTCCGGGCTGTCTACCGCCACACTCTTCAGCGTTTGCCTTGTATTTCCCTTTACTAAATGTATTTCAGCCCCCGTTGCATCTAGCCTGCTCCTCACCAACTCCAGACTCGGAAAATCGCTATAAGGTAGCTCGTAAGCGTCCACAGCACCAAAAGCGTCAAAGCCCCAATAAATCGGCTTGTCGTGGTACTTTTTAGCCATAGAAATTAACGCCTCGGCGGTTTCCCCCTGATATGTACCGATTTCTACAATAGTTTTTGGTTGTGTAGTTTCAGCAATATCTAAAACTACCTGATACCTAGATTTCATTCTTTCTTAACCTTTCAAAATAGGCATCCCGTAACTCCCTGCCTTTAGTCAACTCCTCGGAAATAACCATCTCTCCCCGTTGCTGCGCCAGCCTCGCGCTTCCAGACCCCGCGTGATAGATAAACACATCGGCTCTGACATACTGCTTGTAGCCTTTTTTACTAACTTTTGCAAGAAAAGCACACTCCTGACCATAAAAGCCAAAGTCCTCTGGAAATCCCCCGACCTCTTCCCATACCTTTTTGGGAAAAACCAGACAAAAGCCACACAGCGTGCCTAGTGGGTGTTTGCTCTGGTAGTCAAACACCTCGTAGTGATCGGCTCTCGGTATTTCCTGACCATTCCCACCCGCGTTGTTGGTAACACTCCCTACCGCCCCAGCGTCCCTGTAATCGTCAAACACTTGTAGTAGTTTTTCCGACCACCCATAGCTAACTGTTGCATCGGTATTTAGCAGACAAATGTACTCTGCTTCTGACTTGCCGATAAGCTTGTTCCATAACGCCCCGATATTCTCGTTTTTGGGGTAATTATCGTGTACCACCAATCCATAATTTCCTGTGGTGTTTTTAAGTACCGCGCGGACAGCCTCTTTCTCAAACGCCGGAGCTTGGTATTTGATCATTATTATATCTAGCGTCTTCATTTCTTAATCTTTAGTTTGAATCTAAACTCAATACCCTCGCGTTTCATACTAAGCACCTCTAACGCCCCACGAAGCCCCATGACTATGCCGTTGACCCTTTTCTCGTCCCAATAAGAGAGGTGACCTAGAAAGTCTGCCTCCACCGTTTCCGCGTGAGGCACGATAGCGTACAGCTGGGCATCGGGCTTGGCAACTCTAATTATCTCGTTAAATAGTGGGTACATCTCGTGTCGCGCTATATGCTCCAAGAAATGGGAGGTAAAAAACTCGTTAACGCAGTCGTTTGGTAGTGGTATCCCGTTTCGTAAGTCCCAAACAATATCCTGACCCTCATCTAGCATATCTATACCGACACCGTTTTTTTGCTTTCCGCAACCGAGGTTAAGTACCTCTATCTCAAACCCTTTCAGTCTGATTTGGTTCATGCGCATGACTCCAGAAATTCCACCCAATCCTTTGTTATATCCTCAAGCCTTCTGTATTTGGCTACATAGTCATACGCGGAATTACCCAACCTAAAACGGAGCATGGGGTCGTCTATAAGTTGCCTGAGCTTCCGCTCGAATTCGCTTATGTCGGAGTATAAAAGCCCGTTTTCCCCATCTGTTATATCGTCGGAATATGGTGGAATGTTGCGGGCAAGTGTGGGAACGGAAAGCGCGCTCATCTCGTAATACTTTATGGACGACTTCATGCGGTTAAATTTAGAGTCAGTTAGTGGGCAAATGGAAATGTCGGGGTCTGTGCAAGCTAGCCGGTAGCCGTGTGCTTCTGCCTGCACCCAACCAGCAGTATGTACCCTATCTTTAGGTAAATCTCTAACAATCCTACCAAATGACATCCCGAGACTATAAAAATGCAGTTGTGGGTAGTCGCGCATTACTGACTCTAGCGCCGGTCGTATCTCCTCAAGATCAGCAAAATGGGACGCACCACCGCTCCAAACAAGTCTGATTTCTTTTTTAGCGGGGTCTTTTACTCTGGGAAAGAGATCGAGGTTTATCGAGTTTGGAATGATGCACACGGGGTGTCCGTACGCGTCCAGCCAGTTCTTCATTTCCAGCGTTGTCGTAATTACCGCGTCTACGCCTCGGATAGCCTCCTTGTAGTCCTCTAGCCGTTGCCTGTTGGCAAAGTGATTAAACCCATTGTGGTTGTCCTGCCAAAGAAACGAGCCGTCCTTCATCTTCACCTGCTCCGTACCTAGCACCCTGTAATGGTCTGCGAGCGGGTTTATATCCTCTATCGCGTCGTCGATATCCAAAACCACCGGCTTTTTCACCCCAAACTCCTTAAGCCACTTCAATACATCGGGTAACATTTGCGACAGCCTAACTAAAAACACATCAGCCTTAAGCAAAACCTGCTTCAGCATATCTTCCTCGAGGTTAAGGTCTAGGTACTGACAGTCGGCTAGCTTCAGCTTATTAGCCATTCTGGTGTGTTGCAAAACCCGATACCACAAACAGCCGTCCGGATTTGCCATTTCCTGTAAAACTAAAACTTTAATCATTAGTGAATCCTTGTGCAATTTTCATGATATTTTCATCCTCACTACCTAGTATGCTTGGGTCGACCACCCGCCACTCTTGGTGTCTTTTCACAAAAAAGTCCGGGTCTTTGTAATAATTCACTCCGTACAGCCTAGTGAAAAACACATCTACCTCGTGGGGAATTGAGGCGACCTTGCGCATCCGCACGCCCTTCTTTTTTCCCTCTTGGTACTCACCGCTTTTTCTAGTCTTTTTTATGAAATCAAAAACCGCGCTGTTTCTATAAACGGAAAGAACCTCGCGCCTTCTCTTTGCGTTTACTTTTTCAGCGACCTTAAAAACAATATCTTTCATGTGGTTGGGTAGGTGTAAGTTGCCCTACTATCCCAAATGTTTTCGTATCTATCGTTACCGCCCGCATAGGCGATTTTAGTCAAACTTCCGCTTTTTAGAATCCGCTTAATCTGCCAAGACGCCTCAGACTCTTTACTTCCCACCTGCGCTTTTCCGAAATAAGTGGTGGTTGCGTCGGCAACATCCACAAGAGTTGTTTGGTTGGCGTTTCCCGTTACCTTGCCACCAAACTGATCGCGGAGGGATACATCCTGAACGCTCATTGTTTAAGTGCCTCCATTTTTCTAATACCTGCTCTAACTAGCCCGCGAATCTTCATATACTCGTAAATCTTTTTAATCTTGGGTTTATCGCTTTGCCCTAGTAAGTAATCTATTTCCCGTAATTCCGCCACCAACTGATTCTTGTTTTTTATTCCTGCCTCTTTGGCAAGGTCTATAATCCCCTTCACCTCTTTGTCATACTCGGTACTCGTAGCATCTACCCCGAGTTCCTTTTTAAGCCCTATAAGTCTTATTGCCTCGTTGGTGATTGTCAGATCGTCCTGACTAAAAAACGCGTCGTCTTCCTGTTCCCTTTTCTTTTTCTCCTTATCTTCTGCGGGAATGGCTATCACGGCGTTGTCTGTGTGTTCTTCTGGTGCTATCTGCTTGTCTATTACTCCCATAAAATCCTTTTAACCAACGGGGGCTGTTGCCAACCCCCGTCAACCTACATCGGCTTATGATGTACTAAGACCAGTAATCTGTGCTGATCCAGCTTCGTTTCTCGATTCAAGCGTAAGCTCGGACTCGATAACTGCTCTGGTAGCAGACCCAATCTTTGCGACATCAACTTTCTTGGTAGGTCTAAACTCGGCGATCTTCCACAAGTCGTTTTGTAGGAGTGCAACCACGGTTGTGGTCATAAACCTATCGGGAACAATCTTGATACGACCAAAGTCGGATTCATAGACATCAATCCCAATAACAACTTCTTTCATATCGGCGTTAATGTTTCTGGTATTGGAGGTCGTAAGACCTGAAATCTTTCTCTTCTGCCAGCCGTTTGCATAAGCGGTATCTGGAGTTCCCCCCTGATCCCACGCGCTTTGCAAAGCGTCGTCAAGCATAGTAGCCGTCAGAGCCTCGCTACCTGTACCTGTACCAGTTTCAACATTAGTCGTGATCCAAGCTAAGACACCCTTTAGGGTTCTAGCAGTACCGGAAGCACCGCTATTGCCTGTTCCGTTGATAAGCGCGTACTCGATGTCGCGCGCGTGTTCCTTCATCTTTTTAGCCATTTGGTATGCAAACTCGTCTTCCAGAGCTGCGGTATCAACGGCTCTTTGTGAATCGGAAACCTCAACCGGGGTCTGAAATATCTGGGTGTAAGCGCCTGTCCTTGTTCTGCTGGACACCTTGCTGAACGAGTAGTCGTAACCCTCGATAGCGGCGTTGGCGGTAGCAGTAGCCAAAGAATCGGTTAGCCACTCATGATAAGTGTTTTTAGCCTTCACTTTACCAAACCTAGACAACATTGGAGTTTCGGTCGGGGAGATGTTCGTTAAAACATCGCTTAAGTCCTCGCGATTACCTACTGCGTCGTAAGTAAGTTTTGCTGTTGCGTTAGTCATAGTTTTTTCACCTTCTTCCTGATATTATTCAGAAATCTTTACTATCCCCGCCTTTTTGAAGTAGTTAGCCCAAGCCCTTGCGTCCCCACTCTCGCGAGCAGAGTTGCGCAATTCGTCGAGTTCATAACTATCCCCCTGAGATTTTTCACCTGTTGGCGAGATTGCCCGCTCCATTTCCTGCTTCAAGGTCTTCCCGGCAAATTCCGACGATTCCTGCTGGACGACTGATTTTTTTATACCCATGATCATGTCGGCGACTTCGCTGGCTTTGACCTTAGGCGTATAAATCTTTTTTCCATCAGGTGTGGTTTGCGAATTTAGTCGGTCGAATAAATCGACAAACCGCCTCTCTAGTTCAGGACTGCCCCCATTCTGGGAGTCAAGTTCGGGATACTTCGTTACCACAGACTCCAAATCCACTTGGTGGTCTTCGTAAACTTTTCTGTAATTGTCAACTTGTTGAGCGATAGCCTCACGCTGTCGTAGGGTTGTGTTGACTTTAGCCTCCACAAACCTATCAATACGAGCCTGAAGCTCCTGTGGATCGAGTTCGGTCTCACCCTCCTGAAATACAGGTGGTGCTTCCTGACTCTTTCCCGCAAGAAGTTGGCTTTTCAGCCACTCGTTCTCTTGCGCGACCCTTTGGGCGCGTTCGCTAAGTTCGCGAATCCGCCTCTCGGATCTTGTAGGCTTTTTTTCAGGTTCTACATCCTGTTGCGTGGTAGTTTCTTCCGTGTCGTTAGCTGGCGACTCGGCAACTTGCCCTTCGGTTGTCGGCGACTCAACCTCGTTCTCTGCCGGAACGACTGCGTTTTCCGCCTGATTTTGGTCATCCATAGATGATCCTTTCTTAAATTTTCAAGACCACACTCGTTGGGGTCGTCCACAACCCTACTTGCAAGTAGGCTTTCAAACAGCACAAAAAATGGCTGTCCGTGCCAAGAAACGATTGATCGTTTCCTAACACTAACAGCCATGAGGTCTTTAGCAGACCCAAGCTAATTTCGCTAACTTGCCATATACCACAAAACTGTGGGCTTTGCAATACTAATTCACTTGGCGGGGTGCAGACCCACGAGCTTCGGGTTTCCGTCCGCGTCTAAACCGACAAGCATTTTACCTACTCCCACAAAGAAACCGTGCTCCGCCTCGCACGACTTGCAGTAAACCCAGCTTCCCCGCTGTCTCCACTCGTGTTTGGCGCGTTTGGTCTTCTCGACCGCTTCTCGCCTCAACTCGTCAATAGCCTCCTGTGGGTAGGAGAATACGGGCTCGGGGAGTTTAGTTTCCTTTTCCTCCACGCTCCTCCTCCTCCTCTAATTTCTTTACATAATCAGACGAGGTTTCCACAACAGCTATTACTTGGTTTAGATAGGTCTTTGCCAAATCTCTAGCCAGCACCATGAAGCCAAACTCGGTTATGCTGTGGGCGTTTTCCAGCTTCACCACGCTGTCTAGGTTTTCCACCATGTCTTGGATGTCTGCTTTCAGCTGTCTCCAGCCGTCGGTTTCCGACATTCTAAAATAGTTAAGATCGCGGGGTTCGGTTTGCTCGCGTACAGCCTGTGGCTCTAACTTCTTAAAGGTCTTTGTTAAAATTTCACCGCTTACCGGTATTGCGTTATTGTCCATAAGGCGTTATTGGCGCACCTTGCGCTACTTCTTGCATTATCGCCTGTATCTCTGGGTCTTGCATGGGGTCTTGTTCTTCTTGGGGCATGGGCTGTTCTCCTGCTACCTGCTGTTGTCCCTGCTGTAACTCTGCCAATCGTTCTTCCTTCGGTCGGACTATCTTATCCCAATCCTGAATACCGCTTGAAATCATTGATCTCTTAAACATTTCGCCAAAATCAATAAAGTTATCGCCTAAAAACACCCCGCCAGTCTGTGATATTTCCTGCGGGGCGTTGGGAAGTTGCAAAATCATAGCCATTTTAGCCTCAAGCTCCATTTTCTCTAACTGCTCATCCTTTTTATAGGTAGAACCCGCGTCAATTGTGTACTTGTATCTAGTATCTTTTACCTGCTCGGGGTCGACGACCAGAGTTGCATTACCATCATCTATCACTTCCAACAAGTCGGGGTGTGCGTTTCCTATTTGGGCAATTTCCTCATCGAACAAATCCATTTTTATCGGCTTTTCCTGCTTGGTCGCTACTAAATCGATAAACCTATCATAAACCTGCTCGATAAAGAGCTCGGTCTGGAAACGATCGTAAGCGTCTCTGGCGTTTTGCCTGCCTGCTAGAAAATTTACCGCTGCGGGTGTCTTTCCCATTCCGGGGTCTGTGACATCCGATACGGTAGTGTCTGTTGTACCAGCCTGGTTCAAAAGCGCGGCGATCATGAATTGATAAGTCGATTGAAAAGTGTTTAACCCCTGTGGGGATACATTCATTGTGTCTACCGCGTCCATACGCTTCATTACCCACTTCGCGCCGGGCTCTATCTTTATGGTCGACTGCACCACGCCCGTTAGGTCTATCTTTAGTGGCGGGAATATAGAGTACTTTACCCCGTCAAGGTATAGGTTGATAAGTGAATTTATTGCAAGCTGTAACGATTGACCTTTTTCCACCTCACCCAAACCCCAAAACCTATCGAGTAGTGGAAATGAGTGTTTTACCCCAAATGGTAGTTTCCCGTTTCCGTGTGGGTTCTCTATGTCCCGTAACGCCGGTATGTCTGGATAGTCTAAAGCAAATGTCACCCACCTGTCGGGCATATACTTAGTCACTAGGTCTATCGGCTTGCTGTCGTTGTTTTCTTCAAAAAAGTCCTGTCCCCATGTGGTTTGAGCGTAAGACTGCCTTTCGGTGCTTATCGCCGGGCTTCCCTTGCCCTTGCTTTGGTCTAGTAGTTGCCCGATTCCCTGCCAACCTGTTCTGCTTTTTAGCCATTTTCTGGACACCCTGTTGACTACAAACGCGTAGTCGCAGTCGTTTATGGAATACTTGTTTGGTTGCGGTACAAAATCTCTTGGCGGGATCATGTAGTAATCCGGACCAACATAATCGTCGCGAATCACCCAATCCACAAGCACCGGCATTGTCCCGTAAACATGGGAGTAAAAGTTCACCATTCTGTTCTTGCTCAAAATGTCGTGCTGGCTGGTGGCGTTAGGAACAACATACTTATTCAAAATCAAGTCCATGAGCATAGATTTACCTGTGTTCTTTTTGGTGAGAGTCTTTACTTTACCGCTTGGTAGCTGTGCCATGACTCTAAACATTCTCTCGGAAATGATAGTTAGAATCCTCGGATCGAACACCTGTGATTTGGCTGTGTTTTTAGATATAGAGTCCTCGAGCCTGCACATAACAAGTGCCTCTTTTTCCGACCATGTGTTTCTAATCGGGGCGTAGTAGTCAAAAGCGTGCTTAAACTCCGAGATGAGGTTTTTTGTTTCCGATTTGGTTGGTTCGTACTGCTTTACCTCTTTGCCTTTATATTCCGTCTTTTTTGCCATATTTTTAGTACTAAAAAACCGACTCATTCTGTGAGCCGGTCATGTGATACTTTGAGCGCAAAATATCAAAACCTATGTAACTTATCTGCTTTTAGCACACCCAAACTATCTTTGCAAGTCCTCGTAGTTTCTATTTATCTCGGACGATAGCTCTATGTCCTTAATTGCCCCATTTACTCGGTTTATCACAAAGACCAACTTCTCCGTCCGCCTGTCCGACTCGCCCTTTTTCATGCGTTCCAAAATCGTCTTGTACGCGTCCAGCTGGTTTTTCGGAGTAAACACCCACCTTCTAGTGCCGTACACCTTCCATGCGGTAACCCGTTTGTTGTGGATATCTAAGGTAAAATCGGTCGACCCATACCCTATATTTTCCACGAGACCAAAAATCTCGTTTGCTACCTGTTCGTTTCTCTCCCCGTAAGAAAGCATCAGTAAAACCCTCCTTTTACAAACAGGCTCTCTTTCGGCAGGTCTATGTGGGAGTAATCGTCCGTCATTGTAGGCTCTATATGCTCGGGTAGTGATGTTATCAGATAGCCCAGCGCGTCTAGTAAGTGGTCGTTCATTTTAGCCGGTTGTTCTTTTATCTCTTTGCCCTCTACCACTTCCTTGTACTTGTAGTTCTCAAACTCGAAGATGGCGTTTTGGCAATTCCTAAAGATAAAAAACTTGCCGTTCTTTAGCTTTTCCGCCACCTTTTTAATTTTGTAGGTGGTGTAGTTTTCATTGCTTCCGGACGACTTACTGACGGGCGTAACTGATAGTCCATACTTTACAAGTTCGTCTATATCCGATTGTTGTGCACTGTCTGCGACCGATTGTGTAAACATTCTGCCTACCGATTTTTGCTTTATGAGTTCTGCCAAGTCCGGTGTCTTTAGTTGCGTTTCGTAAATCTCGTCATAAAAATACAAAATACCTTTGTCCGATAGCGCAAGAAAGGCAACAGCTGTTGGGTGTACCCAGCCAAAGTCTATCGCTCGGTAGTATGTCCAGCTACCCGATAACTCTATTGGCTCAACCACATGAGTATCACGGTTGAAGTCTTTGTAGACAAGCCCCGTAAACTTTTTAAACTCGGCCATGTATTCTTGCTGGAAGGTGTCCTCGTCCAGCTCCAGCTTTGCCTTGTCTATTTCCTCTTTGGGGATGAATGGGTTGTCGTAAGAGGTAAACTTGAAACTTGCGTAGTCCTTGTCTTTTTCTGGCATTAGATACATTTCATAGAATTGGTTGTAACCCCTCGGTGTGGAGATAAACAGTACCTGTCCTTTTGTGTCAGTAAGTGTTGGACGCAAAACCTCTTTCCATGTGGTGTCCCAACTTTTCATGCTGGCAACCTCGTCTACCACTAGAAAATCGATCTTTAGTCCGCGTAAAGACTCTATATTCTCAGCACCTCTTAGCCATATTTCTGATACTGTTCCCTTGGTGTCTTTGATGAAAAGCTCAAGTCTGGTTTCGTTTGGTTCTTTTGCCCACGCCTCATTAGTCAATTTTTTCAGCATAGACCATGCGATATCTCTTGCCTGTTTTATGGACGGCGCAACATAGACCACCTTACTTTGTGGACGGTGTCTGGCAAAAGCGTACATTTCCACAGAGGATAAAGTGGTTTTCCCCCACCTTCTCCCACAGTCCACGACTCTAAATCTAGCCGTGTTCTCCGCCACTTTTAGTTGCGACTCATGAAGCGTCATATTTTTTAGACAGTGCGTCAGGTATATTTGTCACCACAGTATTTTGGTTTACTACCTGTTGGTTCACGACCTGTTGTGGTCTTTGCAACTCTCTCACCGTTTTTAACAGCCCGACAAGCTCAAAAAATCTTGCCTTGTCTATCTTTTGTTTAATGTGCGATACAGCAAGCTGTGCAAGCTCAAAGTCTTGCTCTAGGTAAACCTTTTTTATGTTGTCTGAAAATAGTCTGAACTGGTCGTCAAGCTCCTTGTCTTGATACCGCATAACGGTATTAACATCCAGATTCATAAACTTGGCAATTTGCCTTATGCTAAAGCCTAAATCAGTAAACGCTTGTGTAGCAGCGATTTTAGCGGGCTTCGGTAGGTACTTTATTTCTGCTTCCGTCATTGAAAGC
>CAZTSS010000001.1:0-622 GCA_964616765.1 uncultured Candidatus Saccharibacteria bacterium | reverse complement strand
ATCAATTTGCTTCACGAGGAGCAGGAATTTCTTCATCGGTTGCCTTATACTACATTTGCGGGGAATATGCAAGGCTTATTGGTTGTGCTACAAATAGAAAACGGACTCCCTGCCTAAAACTAAAACAAAGAGTCCGGTTAGAAACTAACTGCTGTTAGTATAGCATATCGGGAAGCCGTGGGCTATATGGTAAAATACCCCTACCCCAAAAGGGTTGAATTTATTGGTGCGCCTGCCCAGCGCATATCCTAAAGTTTAGAAAGTTTGCCCTCTACCACCAAAAACATTATTAGTTGGCATTACAGAGGCGATACACCTAAAAATTGGCAAGAGTTTATACAGGAAAAGATTGAGTTTGAAATTAAAAACTACCCAGATAACGAGGAAACAAGAAGGCTAAAAACAGCTAAAGCCAAAAGAGCAAAAAAGCCCGCCAGAGCAAGGTTTTACGAGGTAAAACGCAGTGTGCCTAGCGGTGTAATATCAACGCCCATTGAACCAAAATGTGCCTAGCGGTGTAAACCAGTGTGCCTAGCGGTGTAATCCAGTGTGCCTAGCGGTGTAATCCAGTGTGCCTAGCGGTGTAATATCAACGCCCATTGAACCAAAATGTGCCTAGCGG